>CAMWKX010000008.1 GCA_947174955.1 uncultured Clostridia bacterium
GCGCAATGCGCTCGATTTCCGCAACCGAATATTTCTCGGTATCCCAGGCGTATTCTCCGCCGTCGCCCGTGCCATTGCCGCGCTCGCCGAAGTAAATACCGCCGGTAAGCTCGCGCACGATTATTATTTCGATACCGTTTTTAACAAGCTCGTACTTTAAAGGGGAAGCGTTTGCAAGGCTCGCCCAAAGCTTGGCGGGGCGGATATTCGAGTACAGCCCCATAGCCTTTCTTATGCCAAGTAGGCCCTTTTCGGGGCGGACGTCCACGGGAAGGTTGTCCCACTTGTAGCCGCCCACCGCGCCCAGAAGCACGCTGTCGCTTGCAAGGCACGCTTTAACCGTTTCGTCAGGTAAGGGTACGCCGCACTTATCGATTGCACAGCCGCCTATGAGGTGGTGCGAAAAGTTGAAAGTGTGTCCGTACTTTTTGCCTATCGCGTTTAAAACTTTGATTGCGCCCGAGCATATCTCGGGACCTATACCGTCACCGTCGAGCACTACTATATCGTAATTCATTTTTTACCTCTTTTTATCGTTCGTTGCCGCATATTACGGGGGTAACCGCTTATTTTTTTGCCAAATGCGCCAAAAGTCCGCCGTCGTTTATGATTTCCTGTATGAAGGGAGGGAAGGGCTCGGCGGCAAATTTTTCGCCCGTCGTGAGGTTGTAGATTACTCCCGCCGACAGGTCGGCCTTGACCTTGTCGCCCGCGCTTATTGCCTTGACCGCCGCGGGACATTCTAAAATGGGAAGCCCGATGTTTATGGAATTGCGGTAGAAAATACGCGCAAACGAGTTGGCGATTACAAGGCTCACGCCGCTCGCCTTGATTGCAAGCGGAGCGTGCTCGCGCGAGGAACCGCAACCGAAATTGTCGCCCGCAACGATGACGTCGCCCGCACTCACTTTATTAACGAAGTCGGGGTCGATGTCCTCCATACAGTGGGAGGCGAGCGCCTTTTCACTGCTGTCGTTTAAATATCTTGCGGGAATTATTACGTCCGTGTCGACGTCGTTGCCGTACTTAAAAACTTTGCCCTGAATTTCCATTTATCTTACCTCCAAATCGTCGGGAGTTGCAAGCTTGCCCGCAACCGCGCTCGCCGCCGCAACGTAGGGGGAGGCAAGGTAAACCTCGCTCTTCACGTGACCCATACGTCCGACGAAGTTGCGGTTGGTGGTTGAAACGCATCTTTCGCCTTCCGCCAGAATGCCCATATATCCGCCGAGGCAGGGACCGCAGGTGGGAGTGGAAACGATTGCGCCCGCGTCGAGGAAAATGTTGACCAAGCCCTCGTCAATGCACTGTCTGTAAACGCTTTGAGTTGCGGGAATGACTATGGTGCGCACGTTATCCGCAACCTTTCTGCCCTTTAAAATTTCCGCCGCCGCGCGCATATCCGAAATTCTGCCGTTGGTGCAGCTTCCGATAACCACCTGGTCGATAACAATTTCGTCCCATTCGGTCTTCGCGTTTTCGGGCAGATGGGGGAAGGATACGGTGGGTCTAAGCGTGGACAGATCGATTTTGTAAACGGCGTCGTATTTCGCGTCGGGGTCAGCCTCGTAAATTTTCACGGGGCGTTTAAATCTGCCTTTCATATATTCGAGCGCAACCTCGTCCACGGGAAATATGCCGTTCTTCGCGCCCGCCTCGATTGCCATATTGCATATGGTGAAGCGGTCGTCGATATTTAAGTATTTAACGCCGTCGCCGACAAATTCCATACTCTTGTACAGCGCGCCGTCGACGCCGATTAAACCAATGATATGTAAAATTACGTCCTTGCCCGTGATATATTTCGCGGGCTTGCCGCAAAGCTCGAACTTGATTGCGGAGGGAACTTTGAACCAGCAGGTCTGCGAAAGCATACCCGCAGCCATATCGGTGGAGCCGACGCCAGTCGAAAACGCGCCCAGCGCGCCGTAAGTGCAGGTGTGACTGTCCGCGCCGATAACCAGGTCGCCCGCGCCAACAAGCCCCGCTTCGGGTAAAAGCGCGTGTTCGATGCCCATTTTTCCGACGTCGAAGAAGTTTTCTATGCCCTGCTCTTTTGCAAAGGTGCGGCAGGTCTTGCACTGTTCGGCGCTCTTTACGTCCTTATTCGGCGCAAAGTGATCCATAACCAGCGCGATTTTGTCGTGGCACTTGACTGAATCCGCGCCCGTCTTTTTAAATTCCTTTATTGCGACGGGACCGGTTATGTCGTTTGCCAAAACGAGGTCGAGCTCGGCCGATATGAGTTGTCCCGCGCTAACCTCGTCGAGGTGTGCGTGAGCGGCTAAAATCTTCTGTGAAACGGTCATTCCCATAGTTGTTAAGCGTGCTCCTCTTCTTTTTCCTCAATAGTTTCTTCAATGGTTACCGCAGTCAATTCGGGTTTAACCTGCGGTTCGGCGATGAAATCCAGAACGATATTTCCCTTCTTTGTATAGGCGTGGAAGTTGCCGTCCGCGCCGTCACAGGTTGCGCTCTCTCTGTTGACCGTGCCTTCGAGCGTGACGAGCGAGGTGTTATAGCCTTCCGCGCTGCCCGCAAGACTTACGGTTATATTGCCCTTTTGCGTGTCGAAGGAGCAGTCCTTGCAGGAAACGTCGGCTATGCCGATATTGCCGCGCTTGACCCTGACTTCCGCACGGGTAAAAAAGCTCTTTTCCGCCAGAACGTCACCCTTGTCCGACTGAAATATCAAGCCGCTCTTTACCGTTGCGCCCGCGACGTGCAGTTTAAAATCGCCGCCCGCAATTTCCGTGCTTTCGAAAACGCAGTCGGAAAGTTCCGCGCTTCCGTTCTCGACGGAGAGGCTGAGTTCGCCGTAAATTCCGTTTTTCACGAGCAGCCGCACACATTTACCGTGAATTTTAACCGACGGAACGGTGTGGGCGGGTACGGAAATTTTTATATTCTGCATAGATTTTGCAAATATTCCGCGCTTGCCCTGATGAATAATTATTCCGTTTTCGTCGTTTGCGGCGCAGATATTTTTTGCGTTGGGGTACTCGGCGCAGAACCTGCCGTCCGCTTCACCTGAGATTTCCACGCTCGCGTTCTTTAAATTGAGTTCGATTGAATTGACGTCGTTTTCGACTGAATAAACAAATATCTTCTCTTTCATTAGTATTATCTATATGCGGAACACGTCCGCGACAATGTTATTTTTTGAATACCGCGCCGTCGGAGGCGGAGGTTACGAGCTGTCTGTATCTCGATAAATACCCCGAAACGGGCTTTACGAGCGGCTCGAAGTTTGCCTTGCGTGCGGAAATTTCTTCGGCGGAAAGGCGCGCATTCAGCGTGCACGCGTTGATGTCGATATCTATGATATCGCCGTCCTTTAAAAGTCCTATAAGTCCGCCCGCCGCAGCCTCGGGGCAGACGTGACCGATTGCCGCGCCGCGCGTTGCTCCCGAAAATCTGCCGTCTGTTATGAGCGCGACCGTGTCGCCTAAGCCCGCGCCGACGATAGCCGAAGTGGGAGTGAGCATTTCGCGCATACCCGGTCCTCCGAGCGGTCCTTCGTAGCGGATAACGACGACGTCGCCCGCCTTGATTTTTCCGCCAGAAATGGCGTGCATAGCCTCTTCCTCGCTGTCAAAGCAGCGCGCGGGTCCGCTGTGTTTAAGCATTTTGGGGTCGACCGCCGATTTTTTGACAACGCAGCCGTCCTCGGCAAGATTGCCTTTGAGCACGGCAAGCCCGCCCTGCGCGGAGTAGGGCGCGGATACGGGACGGATAATTTCCTCGTTGCGGTTGTACGCGTTTTTAATAACTTCTTTTAAGGGCTGTCCGCTTACCGTCAAAGCGTCGCCGTTTAAAAGGTGGGCGTCGTACAGCGCCTTCATAACGGCGGAAATGCCGCCCGCCTCGTGCAGTTCTTCTATATAGTGTTCGCCCGCGGGCGCGAGTCGGCACAGATTAGGAGTCTTTTCGCTGATGCCGTTTAAAATATCCATTGAAACCTGTTCGCGCGTAAGTCCCGCCTCGCGCGCGATGGCTATGAGGTGTAAAACCGTGTTGGTCGACGCGCCGATTGCCATATCGACCGTTTCGGCGTTCTTGAACGCCGCGGGCGTCATAATGTCGAGGGGACGGATATTCTTTGCAAGCAGGTTCATAACCGCCTCGCCCGCGCGCTTTGCAAGAGCAAGACGCGCCGAGTAAACCATAGGCAGGGTGCCGTTGCCGGGCAGAGCCATACCCAGCGCCTCGCACAGGCAGTTCAGGCTGTTTGCCGTGAACATACCGCTGCACGAGCCGCAGGTGGGGCAGGCGTTGCACTCGAAATCTTTGAGTTCGTCCGCGTTTATCTTGCCCGCGTTGTACGCGCCCACTTCCTCGAACATAGTAGAAAGCGAAGTCTTTTTGCCGTGCACGCGCCCTGCGAGCATAGGTCCGCCCGAAACGAATACGGAGGGAATATTGACCCTCGCCGCCGCCATAAGCATACCGGGGATAATCTTGTCGCAGTTGCCTATAAAAATAGCTGCCTGAATACCGTGTGCGCGTAAAAGTATTTCACAGCTGTCGGCTATGACCTCGCGGGAAGGGAGGGAGTATTTCATACCCTCGTGCCCCATCGCAATGCCGTCGCACACGCCGATAGCGGGCAGAATAACGGGCTTGCCGCCCGCCGCGATAACGCCCTCGCTCGCCGCTTTGGCTATCATATCGAGGTGCATATGCCCGGGAATAATCTCGCTCTGTGCGCAGATTACGCCGACGATGGGCTTGCTTATTTCGCTGTCAGTCCAGCCGAGTGCGCGAAGCAGCGAACGCTGAGCCGCCATATCCGTGCTTTCGGTAAATATGTTTTTCATAATTATAAATCCTTATTTTTATCAATTGGACGGCACATATGCCGCTGTTAATGCAAAAAATCGCTTAATTCACGTGGTCGCCGTAGCAGTCGCGGTCTTTGAGTGTATGCTTGCCGCGGGCGAGTACGGTAGTTCCCGTGCGCTGCATTTCGAGTATGCCGAACGGCTCGATAACTTTCAAATAAGCGTCAAGTTTTTCGGGGTCCCCCGTAAGCTCTAATATCATAGTGTCAATCGAAAGGTCGACGACTTTCGCCTTGTAAACCTCGTTTATAAGATTGATCTGCGCGCGCACGTCGGCTGTTGCCTTAACCTTGGCTAACAGAAGTTCGCGGTAAACGCAGTCAAGCTCGTTTGCACAGCCGATTTTCTTTACGTCCTCGAGCTTGTCCATCTGCCTTATCATCTGGTAAAGCATATACTCGTCGCCGACTAAAACTATGGTCATACGCGCAAGCTCGGGGTCTTCGGTAGAGCAGGCGGAAACGCTTTCGATGCTGTAACCCCTGCGCGCAAACAGCCCCGTAATTCTCGTCAAAACGCCGCTCTTGTTGGAAACGAGCGCGCCTATCGTATACTTTTTTATCTGACCGTCCATATCAGTCCTCCATCTTTTTGAGCTGCGTTTCGTACGTTGCGCCCGGCTTAATCATAGGCAATACGTTGTCGTCGCCCGAGATGCGGCAGTCGACGAGTACGGGCGAGCAGTTCTTAACCGCGTAATCGAACGCCTCTTTCAGTTTTTCTTCGGCGTCGTCTTTCGTGTCGAGCAAAATGCCCTTCGCGCCGAAGCTCTCGGCAAATTTGACGTAGTCGGTTTTCTTCTTTAAAGTAGTCTGCGAAAACCGTGCGTCGTAGAAAATTTTCTGCCATTGCCGCACCATTCCCAGCACGCCGTTGTTCATCAACAGAATGACGAGAGGCACTCCCTCGGTGACGGCGGTGGACAGCTCGTTCAGGTTCATATTAAAGCAGCCGTCGCCCGTGACGAGCACGCAGAGCTTGCCCGTGCCGAACGCCGCGCCGATTGCCGCGCCCATACCGTAGCCCATAGTTCCGAGGCCGCCGCTCGAACAGAAACGGCGGGGACAATCGAGGGGATAGGACTGCGCCGCCCACATCTGATGCTGACCGACGTCGGTTATAAGCGGACTGCCTTCGGGAGCGAGCTTTGCCGCCGCACGCAGTATTTCGTGAGCCCTGCAATTGATATTTTCGGGCGATTGACCCGCATATATGCCCGAATTAAACCATTTTTCACGCTTTTGTTCAACCAGAGGCACAAGCGATGTTACGCACGCGGAAACGTCCGCAAGAACGCTTAAACTGACTTCGACGTTTTTATTGAACTCGGCGTTGTCGATGTCGACGTGAACGACTTTTTTGCCGTTGGCGAACAGTTCGCGGTTAAGCGCAACTCTGTCAGAAAAGCGGGTGCCGAGGGCGATAATGCAGTCGCTTTCGATGACCGCCTTCGCCGCCGCAACCGTGCCGTGCATACCCAGCATACCGAGATTTTTTTCGTCGCTGTCGGGAATAACGCCCTTGCCCATAAGCGTGTACACGACGGGCGCGTTGAGCTTTTCCGAAAGCTTTGAAAGGGGCGCCGTTGCGTTGCTCGCCGCCGCGCCGCCGCCTACCATAATAAGCGGTTTTTTGCTCGCGTTGATTATATCCGCCGCCGCGTCGATCTTCGCCTGCGGCGTAATCAGCGGCTTTAAAGGCAGAGGCTTTTGCGGTTCGTAATCCGTTTCCGCCGTCTGCACGTTCTTTAAAATATCGACAAGAACGGGACCCTTGCGCCCCGAGTTCGCAATGTAAAACGCCTTGCGGATAACGTCGGCAAGTTCGGAAACGTCCTTAACTATATAGTTGTGCTTGGTGATGGGTATCGTAATGCCGGTGATGTCGATTTCCTGAAAGGAATCGCGCCCGAGGTTGGAAAGCCCCACGTTGCCCGTAACCGCAACCATAGGAATACTGTCCATATAGGCGGTTGCAATGCCGGTTACGAGGTTGGTCGCGCCGGGACCCGAGGTTGCAAAGCAAACGCCTACCTTGCCGGTAACGCGCGCATAGCCGTCGGCCGCGTGAGCCGCGCCCTGTTCGTGAGCGGTTAAAATATGATTGATTTTGCCGTTTCTGTACAGCGCGTCGTAAATATCCAGAACCGCACCGCCGGGGTAGCCGAAAATGGTGTCGACGCCTTGCTCTACAAGGCAGTTTATCAAAACGTCTGCGCCTTTCATTTTCATAATTTTCTCCTTGCCGCGCTTTCCCGACGCGGATTGCGCCGTGCGGCAACGTGGTTTTAATTAAATATTAACTTACATTTTACAATATCTGCGTGCGTTTGTCAACTTTACACACAGCTGTTTTATGCGTAAAAACGAATAAAATCACATATTTTTGCATAATTACACAAAATTTATGCAGCAAAAGCGATTGGACAATTCTACAAAAAATCACTTAACTGTCTTGACAAATACAAAAGCGCATAATATAATAAAGATGTGTATGTACATACGCGTGCATATCGCGTATATAATCGCGCGCAAATTTTTGAGAAGGGGGTAAGGCAAATGAAGGCAACGAAGCGGCTTTTGAAAGCGGTAGCGGCTCTTATTGCTAGCTTGGTTTTGTGCATCGGCGTTTGTCTTGCCTGGTTTGCCACAAACGGCAAAGTCGACGCGAACGATTTGCAATCCAACATCAAGAGTCTGAATATAACCGAATTTAAAATCGAGGCGTACACTCTCACGGAAAAGAAGACCACGGTCGAGGGCGAGCAAACCGTTACGACGTATACGGTAGGCGAGTCGGCGGGTGACACCAGCGTTGCGATGTCGAAATTCGGCGGCTTAGAGGGAAATTCGATTACGGCGCTGTTGCTTAAATTCACGTTTACGTTCGATGAAACTCTCAACAAAAATTACGAAATTTACGCGGATTGTAAAAAAATGCGCGGCGAAATCAAAGAGGGCGACACTGTTGACGACGTTATGCATTTGTTATGCTCGCTGTCGTCGGTAATAGATTTATACGACGTTGGCGAAACCGGAGAAATCGCGGTAGGCGATACGGTTACGCAGACTGCGGCAAAGCAGGGTACGGAAGTGACCGATACCGACGGCACGATAATCTCGCTTAAAGACGGAATTTCCGATTCCGCGCTTCAAGGCACGTTTTATTGCATAATCGATTACACTGAAGACAAAGTATTCTCACAGTATTACAAAGCGTTGACTATCGATGGCACCAGCTTTTCGACGCCTATGGATTTTTTCTGTGATATAGATTTTTATATGGGGGAGAGTTCGGCGACGTTATAAAGAAGTCGTCGGGCTGAAAATGTTTTGAAAGCGAAAGTTAAATGGCTGGCAATGTTAATAGTTGCTGTACTGGTCGCCGTGTTTACGGTCGGCTATGCTTTCGCGTGGTTTTTTGAAAAGAAGGATGCAAACTTCGAGCTGACGGGCGCGTCTGCGGGCGCGTATTTCGATGTAACGAGCGGCAACGGTACTTCCGAGGATGAGGCGTTCATTATTTCCAACGCGACGCATATGCGTAACCTTGCCGTTTTGCAGAACACCGGCAGGTTTCGCAATAATAAGTATTATTTCAGAATTAAAGACGACGTAACCGTTCTGAATATGGGCAGTCTGTGGCTGCCTCCTATCGGCAACGATGACGAGCCGTTTATCGGCGATTTCAACGGTAACGGCAAAACTATCGCGAATTTAAAGGTTACTACCGATAAGGCGTTGCTTACGGAAACAAGTTATCCTAATCAGGCTGCGCCCGGATACGAATTTTCGCAGTCGGTAGGTCTGTTCGGCAACACTGGCAAAGACAGTAAAATAAGCAACTTTATCCTCGACAATCCTCACGTGGTTGTCGGGGCTGTCGGCGTTAATAATAATCGGTACAAAGAGGGCAGTGCAAAGGTTGTCGGCATTGCCGTAGGTCACGTAGCAGGCTTGTGTACGTCGATTGGTGTGCGCGCAACCGACGTCGGACCAAACACCGGCGACGGCAAAGGCTCGACAACGCTTGACGTAAGGGTTACGGGCTATTCCACGTTCAACAGCATTTTGGGCGAGCTCGGCGAAGGCGTCGAGTCTTCGATAACCGGCGGCGGTCACGTTGCGGGCTCGGGCACCGGCGGTAGCGGTAATGCCTTCGGCGCGAACATCGATATAAACGGACTGGTTGACCGACTTAAATTAATACACAATAATGGTGAAGCTTCTTGGTATTTGCCCAAACTCGGCGATTATTATCTGGATGATCCCGATAAAGCGGGGACGTATGCAACTACGCTTGCAAGTATGGAAAAAATGCCGTTTACCGTAGGCGCCGATTCCACTTATGCAGGCGCAACGGCGAAGGAAACTTTGGCAATCAATAATATCGGATATGCTTTGGGTAACCAGACCAAGTTCTATTCAAAAACTTACGATTTCGGCGAACCTATGACGTTGAACGGCAATACCTACGTTCATACGGATAAAGTTATTCCGAAATGGATTTATAAGAGAATCGGCACTTACGGCGCGGATTACTCTACTTCGAGTTTGAAAGCATTGACGGCGAGTGAAATGGCGGCATTACCACAGAATCTTAAAAACGATATTTTCCCTGCCGAAGGTGAAACCAGCAAGACTTTAGATTCCATTGCCATATCGCAGACTTATAGCAACGTCGGCGCTCAGGTGTATCCCCGTTCGGATGCCAATAACCAATGGTCGCCTCACGGACAGATAAGCTGGAACGGCAATACCTACGGTTTGGGCTTTTCTATGACCGACTATAAGGGCTACGCCGTAGACGAAAACGGCAAGCTTTATGCCGCAAACGGAAACTATATCGGTGACGACGGCTACGACGTGGACGAAAACGGAATATATGCCGTAGACCCGAACAGTTACCCCGATTTCCCTTACGTAGTTTACAGCGTGGGGACCGCTTGGCCCAATGACGGTGTTGCGTATGACAATGACGGAAACGCCTATTACAGGTATAACCCGAACAAGAGCGGTCTGTACGTGTACGGTATACTTCAAGACGGCTATTTAAAGACGGGCAATAATTATCAGTATTACGTTGCGCCCGTTGCTGGGTGGGATTTGCCTATAGCTTTGATAGATTCGAACGGCTACGCAATGTACGCACCCGGCGTTTATTACGACGTCAGTGGAAATATCGTTAACGGCGCGTATGTAAAAGATACGAACGATTTATATATTGCCGCGGACGAGAATTTCAAAATGCCGATATCGCAGATTGTAAACGGATATGCGCAGGATGCGGACGGAAACTATTACGGTGTAATAACCTTAAACGGTAAGACTGTTTACTGTTATTTAGGCAGTGACGGTATTACGGCGGACTATAACGGTTATTATTTAATAGATGAAAATAACTTCATCGTTAAGGCTTTAAACGTCGACTCGAACGGTTTTGTAAAATTCAACGATACCGACTATTACGGTTCTTACAACGGAATTTCAGGTTACGTTGACGCAAACGGATATTTCTACGACGCAAACCATAAATACGTTGTAACCGACGAAAGCTTTGGTTATGTCGTAAAGAATGCAGATGCGAGCGGTTTCGCAATGACCGCCGACGGAGTTTATTTTGGTAAACACGCTAATGCCTACGGCTATTTAAACGGAAATTATTTCTATACGGTTGAATTCGGACAAAATGTATATGTTGTAAACGACAGCAACTTCCATTACGCTGTAAACAATATTGACGAAGAAGACGGTTACGCAATGGATGCGGACGGCAATTATTACGGCAAATATGACCGATATAATAACGGTAACTACCTATACGGTGTGTTGTATATCAGCAATGGCAAAACATACTTACAACAAGACGGTAAATATATCGGAACCGACGGCAATATGTATGAGTTTATAGATGGTAACGGACACTTTAAATATGCTGCCGATTCGGAATTCTATTACGGTAAAACAACCGAGTGGACTAATGATAGCGTTAAGCTCAGCGCCGACGGATATATTTATGACGAAAGTCTTGATGCAAAAACCGGTTATGCTAAGGGCTATTATATACCGGCTAAAAACAACGGCTCAGATATCATAGGCGGTTATCACATTTGCGAGGACGATACAAGTGAAAACTACGGATATTTCATAAGTAATACCGACGATAGTCTGTATATTAATGAGTACACGCACACTGCATTAAAGGCTTGGGGATATACTGCCGAAGAAATCAAAGAGTTAAGATTGGGAAACCAATACTATAGTTGGAATCCCGCAGCAAAGGGTTATTTCATATCCGCAATAGAAGGCGGCGAGAAAATTAAGGTTGAACAGGGCGAGAAAATTTCTGTTGAGGAAGGCACAAAAACCCAGGCAATAGCCGACAGCGAAATTAACGGCATCAAAGGTCAGTTTATTACCCCCAAGGAAATCGAGAAAATTAAGGTTGTAACCGAAACGGTAGGTGCAAACGACAAGCTGGAAAGAGTTTTGGCTAAGCAGTCGCAGCCCGTAGCGTTATACGAATTTTTAAGCGGCGTTGCTCTGCCCAACCAAGGCATTTGGTTCAAACCCTCTATTGCAGGCACTATCCGAATCTTACTGTTTGCCGATACTACTGGTAAGGGTATAACGCTCGTACAAGGTCACAGACCGAGCGCGACAAAGGAAAACCCGTTTATTGTCGATTACGGTATTAGCGGCGGAGATATTACAGCCAAGGAAGTCGCTAAATGCGATTTGCCTGCTTACGTTCTCTGCTATTTCGAATACACTATATCGCAGGAAGAAATCGACGACGGAAGATACGAGTACTGGATAATCAAAAACGACAGCGGCGGCGGTGCGGGTGCAAATTTCGTGTATCTCGACCTCGGCGCGAGCGCGCCAGACGACGATACGAGCGCAGTCGTGCCCGATAAGGTTTCTGCAGTTGACTTTATCTATGACGGCGTTGAAATCAGTCAGTCCGACGTTAATAATACCGATATAAAGATGGGCGATTTCATTGTGAATACCAGCAACAAGGTGGAGCGTTACGAGTCGTCCAAAACCAGCGTTTATTTCGACGGTATAACCAAGGTTTTAAAGGTCGTTTACGTAAGATTGCATAACGAAAGTGACAAACACTCCGGCAAGACAATCTGCCTTGAACATACATCTACGACCGACCTCGAAGAGGTTTACGCAACCTACGCAACCTATGTTTGCCCTGAAATTAAGGGCGGTACCGGTACTGTCGGCGGTGGCGGTGGTGGGACGGATATTCCCAACCCCGGACCCGATACTCCTGAGGCGCCTACGCTGACGGTTACGAGTACCTCGCTCAGTATGACTGTGGGCGGCAGTACGCAAAAGATAACGGCTACGGCAAGCTCTGGCGCTACGATAACTTATTCGTCTGATAAACCCAATATTGCAGAAGTAGACGATGAAGGCAACGTAACTGCAAAAGCGGCGGGCACTGCAACGATAACGGTAACCGCAACCGACGGTAATGGCAAAACCGCAACTAAAACAGTATCGGTTACGGTAACTGGTGGAACACAGACGGGCGGCGGAGAAACAAAAACTTTTGAAAGTGTTACGATATCCAATGATAGTGTCGACCTTGGCTTTGTCACTTTATCAAAGTCATCCAGTGGCGGAGAAAGCTTAGCGCTTACAGAACGCTCTGTTTCTATTGACGGTAAAGCAATTACTAAGTATATAAAAGGTAAAGCAATGGATTTTACCGCAGGAGATACGGCGATTCATATAAAGGCTTACTGTGCTCTTTCAAATTCGGCAGGTAGTTCTCTACAAAATGGTACTATAACACCCAGTACCGGTACGGCAATAAGCTATGATAAGACTAAAGATTATGTTTTAGTCGAATTTGATGTTGCTGCTAACAGTACAGTAACGCTTACTCCGAGTGGTTCAAACCGATTGAACATTTTGTGTGTTGAAATCAGTTCGTAGTAAATTGTAAGCTTTAAATGGAAGCCCCGCGGCGATAAGCCGCGGGGCTTTTTCGTTGTGTTTAAACGCATATCAGGCGCAAAGCATATGCGCTGTAACTTTTATGTTCGTCCGCGCATATTATGGGGGTAAATGCGATTTTACGCATATGCGGAGGATTAAACTTGACGGCAAGATACTTCGGAACTGACGGCTTTCGCGGGTGCGCGGGCGACACTATTAATTCGGAACACGCCTTTAAAATAGGCAGATTTTTAGGGTGGTACTATACCGCAAAGGGCGGGCGTTGTCGCGTGGTTATCGGCAAGGATACCCGCCTTTCGTCGTATACCTTAGAGTACGCTATCGCGGCGGGAATAACCGCTTCGGGCGGCGACGCGTATATTCTGCACGTCACTACGACTCCGTCCGTATCCTTCGTTACCCGCTGCGACGGTTTCGACTGCGGCGTTATGATTTCCGCAAGCCATAACTCGTATCTCGACAACGGCATAAAACTTGTCAATTCGCGCGGGGAAAAGATGGAGCGCGGCGTTCTAAACCTTATCGAGGATTATATTGACGGCAGACTTTTTATCGGCGGCGAGCCTCATTCAATACCCTTTGCGCGTGGCGAGAAGATAGGCAAAACGGTCGACTACGTTGCGGGCAGAAACCGCTACACGGGGCACCTCATATCGCTGTCTACGTGCTCGTACAAGGGTGTTAAAGTGGGGCTGGACTGCGCCAACGGCGCGAGCTATAAAATCGCCCGCAGCGTGTTTGACGCGCTCGGCGCGACCGTTTACGAAATTGGGTGCGAGCCGAACGGTTTAAACGTCAACGAGGGGTGCGGCGCGACCCGTCCGCAGGCGCTTGCGCGGCTTGTCCGAGATAACGCTCTCGACGTAGGCTTTGCGTTCGACGGCGACGCCGACCGCTGTATCTGCGTTGACGAGCGCGGTAAAGTCGTAGACGGCGACGGCATACTTTACGCGGGCGCGCGCTTTTTGAAGGATAAGGGCGAGCTTCTCGGCGACCGTATCGTGGCAACCGTTATGAGCAACGGCGGACTGAAAGAAAGTTTGGTCGCCGACGGCATAGCGGTTGAGGACTGCGCGGTCGGGGACAGCTACGTCTATCAGAAGATGAACGAGAGCGGCGCGGTGCTCGGCGGGGAGCAGTCGGGGCACGTCATATTCGGCAAGCTCGAAAGCACGGGCGACGGGCTTGTGACCGCGATTATGATGATGGAGGCTATGACGGAGCGCGACAAGAGCCTTTCGGAGCTTGTGCGCGGGTTTAAGAGGAAGCCGCAACTGACAGTCAACGTCAAGGTCAAAAACAAGTCGGCGGCGCTCTCTTCGACAGTCGCAGTTGCCGCCGTTAAGAGCGCGGAAAAGCGGCTCAAAGGCAGGGGCAGACTGATTGTGCGGGCGTCGGGCACGGAGGACGTCGTGCGCGTGACTGTCGAAAGCGCGACGGCGGAGGAGTGCGACGAGGTGTGCAGAGAGATTGAAAGCGCCCTGAAAAAGGGCGAGGGGGCGGTTTAATATGTGCGGAATTATCGGGGTTGCATTGAGGCGCGGAAACGCGGCGGCGGAGGTCTACGACGGCTTGGAGCGGCTGGAATACCGCGGGTACGATTCGGCGGGAATGTCGGTTAAGACGGACGGCGGAACGGTTACGGTCAAGCGGGGAGGGCGTGTTGCCAACCTTAAGGACAGCGCGGCGGGGCTTTCAGGCAACGTGGCTACGGGACACACGCGCTGGGCGACTCACGGCGAGCCGTCGGACAAAAACGCGCACCCGCACGTTGCGGGCAAATTTTCAATAGTGCACAACGGCATTATCGAAAACTACCGCGAGCTCAAAGAGGAGCGTTTAAAGGGCGGCGCGGAGTTTGTTTCGGACACGGACAGTGAAGTTATCGTGCGGCTCCTTAACAAGGACTATTCGGGCGACCTGCTTGCGGCGGGTGCGGCGACGGTTAAGCGGCTGAAAGGCTCGTACGCGCTGGGCATTCTATGCGAAGATTTCGACGGAATTATCGCCGTAAAATACAAGAGCCCCGTGGTGGTGGGGTTTGGAGAAAAGGGTATTGCGCTGTGCAGTGATATTCCCGCTTTGCCCGAATGGGTGAGTGCGGTATGCGTGCCCGAGGACGGCGATATCGTGAGTATTTCGGCGCAGTCGGCAAGCTTTTACGACGGCGAGCTTCAACCCGCAAACCGCGTTCGCCGCCCCATATTCGCGGGGCAATTCAACTGCGGGCGGGGCGATTACCCCCATTATATGCTCAAAGAAATACACGAAACCGAGCGGACGGTGCGCGACACGTGCGACGCGTTTTTCCGCAACGTGGACGTCAAACGGCTGACCGATTACGTGCGGAACGCCGACCGCATAATTCTGACGGGGTGCGGCACGGCGTACAATGCGGGACTGGTTGCCAAGCGGTTTTTCTCCGACAGGTGCGGGGTGTTCTGTCAGGTGGAGATTGCAAGCGAGCTGCGCTATTCGCCCGTGCATATTACGGGGTCAACGCTCGTTCTGGCGATAAGTCAGAGCGGTGAAACGGCGGACACGGTCGAGGCGGTTTCTTCGCTCAAAGAGGCGGGCGCGCACGTGGTTGCCGTGACCAACTGCGGGTACTCGGCGATAACGCGGGTGGCGCATCTGACCGTTCCCGTCTGCGCGGGTGCGGAGGTGTGCGTTGCGGCAACCAAGAGCTACATAGGGCAGCTTGCCGCGCTGTATCTCATATCCAATCTCACGTCGGATATTTTTGCCGCGCGCAAAAAACTTTTGGAGGTCGGCGGCAAGGTTGGGGAGCTGTTGAAGGGCTGTGGCAGTGCGGATAAAATCGCCAAGGAGTGCGCTCAAAGCTCGGCGGTGTTCTTTCTCGGGCGCGGGGCGGACTACGCTGTGGCGGTGGAGGCTTCGCTCAAACTGAAGGAAATTTCCTACATATTCAGCGACGGCTATCCCGCGGGCGAATTAAAACACGGCACGCTTGCGCTCATTGACGAAAACACTTTGAGCGTGATTATAATCTGCGACGAGAGCCTTGCGGAAAAATGCGAGAACGCGGTAAGTCAGGTCGCCTCGCGCAAGGGCAAGGTGGCGGTTATTACCTCTCTTGAAGTGGTTGCCGAAAAGCTTAAAGATACCGCGGCGGTGTGGAAGATACCCGAGTGTTCGGCTCAGCTTTCGCCGTTCGTTTCGGCGGTTGCGTTGCAGATGGTTGCCTATAAAACGGCGGTAAGCCTGGGGCGCGACCCCGACAAGCCGCGAAATTTAGCCAAGTCTGTTACTGTGGAATAGTAAAAGCCCCGCGGCGTTTGCCGCGGGGCTTTCAGTTTTATTCTTCGCCTTTTTTCATAGTCGTGCCGTCGTTGAAATGTATTGTGTAATCGCCCGTTTTGTAGTCCCAATCGTCTACTACAATTTCAAGCCATTGTTCCTTTGTGCCGTCGTAATAGATATCAGTAAGCGAGGTGCAATTGCGGAAGGAATTGCGCGCTATTTTCGTGGCGTTGCCGCTTATATAAACCGTTGTCAGTTCGGTCGAATTGTATAAGTATAATGACAAGTTTATTTCGGTTATGCCGTTGCCGAGCACCACGGTTTTAAGTTTTTCAAACTTACCCAAAAATACTTGACTCAATTTGGTTATGCCGTTGCCTGTATCAATTTCGGTAATATTTTTGCAACCGGCGAACGGTTCAACACAATAAATATCTTTTAAGCTGTCGGGTAATTTGACTTTCGATAACGCCGTGCAGCTGTCGAAAGCGGCAAACCCTAATTTATATACGCTGTTCGGTATGATAATTTCGGTAAGGCTCGTGCAATCTTTAAACGCACATTCGCCAATTTCAATCAAGCTTTCGGGAAGACTCACGCTTTCCAAACTCGAACAGCCCGAAAAAGTGTAGCTGGGAATTTTTTCGATATTTCCGAGAATAATTACCTCTTTCAGATTTGTGCAGCCGTTAAAGCTCGGCAGTTCTGTCTGTTCAACGCTTGCGGGAATGACTATTTTATCTATTGCCGATCCCCGAAATGCGTACGGCGTTATTTCCGTCACGCTGCCGTCGTCGGGGATAACGCTGTTT
>CAMWKX010000009.1 GCA_947174955.1 uncultured Clostridia bacterium
ACGTGGACGTAATGAGCGATATTTCGGGCATATTCACGGGGCAATTGCAAAATGCCAACCCGATTTCGATGCGCGCGGTGTTCAAAGACGGGCACTCCGAGAACTCTTACGTTACAAAGAAGTTTTCGGCGGAAAAGCAGTTGCCAGCGGGCAAGAAAGTCAGCGTGCTTGCCGACAACGGAACGGCGAGCGCGTCCGAGGCGCTAATCGGCGTGCTGATAGATAACGGCGTTATAGATTACGGAGATATTTACATTTCCGACTTCGGAAGCAAGTATCTCAAATTTTCGGGCACGGCCGAAAAGAACTGCCGCACGTACGGCAAGGGCATAATGCAGTCGACTTTTGTCAACCAGCGCACTAAAGAGGCGTTAAAGCTTACGACGGCAAAGATTTACTGGCCCAAGGGTAAAACGAGTATTCACGACGTTGGACTGACCCCCGAGATGGGTTGCAAGACGGTGCCGACCGAATGGGACGTGACCTTCGGCGATACTCAACTTAATAAAGCAGTTGAAATGATTTACGGATAATAAAAGACCCCCGCCACAAGGCGGGGGTCTTTATTATCTAGGCTTTTTAAACTTTTTAATGCGCACGGCGTCGAAAACCACGCACACGGAATAGCCTCTTTCGGTGCGCGTTATATCCAGCGAAAATTTGGCGTCGCCGTCGAAATACTCGGCGCATACGCTCTTTAAATCGCAGAGAAAGAGTTCCTTCTCGTCGTCGGTCATCTGTTCGCGGCCGGAAATTACGTCAGTAATCATACGTGCGCCCTCAGCTTGCGTTTAAAATATCCCGTCACCCCAAGGTACGGCTTTACAGTGCCGTACACTTTCGTGCTTCTTCCGAGTAGCGCTTCCGCCGTCATCTGAAAGGCGCGCTCGGTCGAAGGTCGGATTTTATTGAGCGGCAGGGTCAAATCTTCGGGTATGACCCCTAAAAGCGGCAGCCGCACGACCGAAGCGAACTCCTGCGGGCTGAGCACCGCGCCGCCGTAAACCAGTCCGCCGTTGACGTTGTTGACGATAAGCCCGACGTTCTCTGCACCGCCGTCTTTGAGCCTCGCCCCGCGCAGCTTTGCCGAGGCGACCGAAGAGGGGTAGGGCGCGCTTACGACTATCGCCCGTCTGCACGCGCCCGCAGCAACTCCGTCGCATAAAACGACATCGAAGAGTTTTGCGCACTCGTTCACCGCGGTCATACAGTAGTCGGGGTTTTTCAGCCCGAGGGTGGGCAGCACGTACGCGTTCGGCGAAGCGGGGTGCTGTAAAACCGCCTGCCTGACGCGGCACGCGCCCTCCTCGGCGTCGGCGAGGGTGTACACGTTCAGCCCCTGCAATCCGCATATTTCAAGCCCGCTCGCGCATTCGCCGTCACCGTCCAAAACGAGGGTGCGCTCGCCGAGCGCGGCAAGAGCCAGGGCGAGATAAACGGCGCAGGTTGTGGCTCCCGACCCGCCGCGCGCGCTCGCCACGTATATGACTTCGGCCATATGACAAAATCTCCTTATCGGTCTTTGCGTCCATTATATAACTAAGGAAAAGCGACATTTTAAATGAAAAAGTCGTATTCTGTAATAATTTGTTATCCAAAGTAATATATTTTTATGACAATCGCGCGATAATTCATTTGACAATGAATTCATTTGACATTATAATTAAAATATCACAAGTATCGTCGGAAAGTGTTTTTTGTCGGTGCTTGCGAGGAGTTATAAACAATGGCAAAGTTTTCAATTAAAAAATTAGCGGTTGCGGCGATATCCGCGGCGGGATTGACGGCTCTCTGTTTCGGAGCCGCGGGCTGTCTGCCCAAGTCCGTCGATTTATCCGAGCCGGATAACGTGGAAATATCGCGCACGGCGCCACCCGACGACGGCAGTTTACCTACCGCGCATACGTGTGCCGAAAATCTCGCTTACATAATATACGTTTTCGACAATCAGCCGCAATACCATTCGTATTCGTACGGAGTGACAGGCGCGTCGATAGCGACCCAGACAACGCGTAACTTCCGCGACTATAAGGACGGAATACTTTTAAATACCGACCTGACGTATTCGTCGATGGTAAAGGGCGGAACGCAGACGTGTTCTATGTACAACGACGCGGGCGAGTACGAGGTGTACTTCCGCACCAGCGCCGCTCCAGAAGCTGACACGTTGCCCGCACAGGCATTGTGGAGCGAAGAGGCGCCCACGTATTTCAACAAAAAAGCATATAATTATACTTACGGACTTCTGCCCAACGAGCTGTTCAACTACATAGTCAACGAACAGAACATTATTTCGAGCGAGCAGATAAAGGTCAACGGCGACGGCACTTACACGCAGAATTTCAATCTCGACCCCGTGGCTTCGACATACTACTATCAGTTCGGTATGAAGACGAGGGGCGGACTTTCCGGCTATCCCGACTTCGAGAGCATAACCTTCTCGGTGACCTTCGATAAAGAGTGGCAGATACTTTCCGCCAGAATGCACGAGGTTGCAAAGGTAAACAAGGGTATCGTCGTTACCTCGGTTTCCGATTTCGAAACGCAGTACTGGTACGGCAACGACCACTTCGACGAAGAGCATTACTCTTACTACGAGAAATATTTCAAAAATTATCTGGACGACAGCGGAAAACTCGAGCAGGGCGGTCCCAACGACGATAAGCTGACGATTGACGTAACCAACGTGCTTTCCAACGGCTTCTCGCAGATTATGAACGGCGGCGCGCAGTTCGAGATTGCTTTGAACCTCGGCGCAAACCGTTACGTCGGCTACGCGTTCGTGTCGCTCGACCTCGAAGACCCGCTCGGAACGCTTGCCATAAAGCTCGGACTCGGCAAAAGCCTCAAAGAGCAGACGCTGTTCATCGAGTACGGCAAGGACGGGCTGGCGGCGTACTACGGCAAGGACTTTGCGCTTGAAGCAAACCTTGCGGAAGTAAAGGCGCAGATAGGCGAGCTTGGCGAAATTATAGACAAAATCAAGTCGGCGTTCACCGTTCCCGGGCAGGAGGCTTCGCCCGAAGTTCAGGCGGAAGAGGGAAGCGACCCTATAACCGACCTTATGAATTCGATGGTGCTCGACGCGGGCGAAAAGCAGGCGGTGCTCACCCTCGACACGGACGATTTGCTCGGACTGGGCATAGGCATAAACGCAAGGCTCGTCTTCGGTATAAACAATAACAAAATTTCTTTCCGCAGCGCGACGGTAGGCGATCTGGCTCTCGGCGGCGAAAAGATAGACCTTAGAATAAATCT
Source organism: uncultured Clostridia bacterium (assembly GCA_947174955.1). Classification (GTDB taxonomy): domain Bacteria; phylum Bacillota; class Clostridia; order Christensenellales; family Borkfalkiaceae; genus Coproplasma. The sequence goes on from CAMWKX010000009.1 coordinate 3,259, forward strand.
TGCCACGACGACGGCGCCCGAAATAGAGAGGGAGCCTTCTCAAACGGGTGCGAACCTCGCAGACTATATAGCCGACGTTCACAAGCTGCTCGGCGCGGATCTGATTAAAGTTGCCGTAACGCTTGACGGCGACGGCGAAAAGGTGAGCATAGGCGCGCTTAAAGGACTTACCGCCAACGTTACCGCATATGCGGATATCGACGGCGTAACGGTAGGCGCGGAGGCGGACGTTTCCTATACCTATAAGGGACATCAGATTTCCGCAAAGGCTAACGTATGGTACGGCTACGACCCGAAAGATAACAACTACGGAAAGGCGATAGTAAGCCTTACCGAATTCAACGGCTCGCCAGTAAATCTGAAAATCAAGTGCGACATTAAAGAGGTCGCCGAGGCGGTAAGTACGCTCATCACGTTCGGCGGCGGCGACGGCGGCGAGGCAACAAAAGGTCTTGCAGGCATAATAAACGGCGCGCTTTCCTCCGACTTCTCGTCGCTTTTAACCGAAATGTACGCCGACAAGGCGCAGATAAAGGTGGGCGTGAACGTAGACGCGCTTTTGAATATGCTCGGCCTGAATACGGGAATAGAGTTCGGCTCGTGCACGCTCAAATACGCACGCGGCGAAGAGGACGCCGTTTACGGCGGCGGTCTTTCCGCAACCCTTCCCGCGCTCGGACTTAAATTAGAAATCAGCGGCGAGGGCGGTGCGGTTGATCAGCCCGACGATACGGACTGCCTCGACCTCGTATATCTTATAAACGATATCAAAGAGCTTGCAACTTCCGAGCTTTTGAAGGCGCATATAGCACTGGACGGCGCGGAGCTTGCCAACAGCCTGAATATACAGCAGCTCGACGGACTGACCGCGGAGGTTGACATATATCTCAACCTCGAAAGCATAGCGGTTGCCGCCAACCTCGAAGTGGGGTACGCGTACGGCGAGGACAGAGTTTGCGTAAATCTGTCGGCGTGGTACGACGCGGGCAAGGTTGTTTTAAGCCTCAATGCGGTCAACGGCGCGCCCCTCAACGCAAAGGTCTACTGCGATATTACCGAAATTAAGGACGCGGTGACCGCGCTGTTGCAGTATGCGGATATTAAGCTTACGCCTTTCGAAAAAGAGGAGAGCGGCGAGAGTGCAGATATTATTTCCGCAATACTCGGAGCCGACTTCAATTCGCTTCTGCCCGTACTCGAAACGGGTGACGGAACGCTGAAAATCGCCGTGAACGCGGACGAAGCGCTCGCGCTGTTCGGCATTGACCTTAAAGACGTAAAGATTGGCAACGTAACTCTTGCATACGACCACGGCGCGGACAGCAAGCTGCTTGCAACGATACCCGCCTTCGGTCTTACCGCGGACATAAGCGGCGCGGCGGAGGGATTTGCGGAAATGCCCGCACCCGAAAGCTGCCTCGATCTGACCAAGCTCGTAACCACCGTGCAGGCGGTATGGGAGCAGGTTGACCTGATAATCGACAATCAAAGCGTAGCGTTTGAAATGGCGGAAGGCGAAAACTTCCTCTCGCTAGACGGCATAGTCGTAGAGATTTGGGGCAAGGGCGAAGTCTGCTGGACGGCGGGAAGCGAATACGTTGCGCTCGACCTTTCGATGTCGATAACCGAGCGGGCGACCGACGTTCTCACTTTGAAATTTATCTACGACAAGAACGCCGTAAGCGAACCGCTCGTAAAGCTTGCTCTCAACAACGTGGGCATCGAGATTTACAAAGACGATATCGAAAGCGTAAAGAACGGCTTTAACGATGTATATAATAAGGTAACGGCGCTTTTGGGCAAGCAAGCGGAGGAAACTCAGCCTACCGAGCCGGATAACGCGGGCGTTGTAGGCGGCAACAAATTCAAGGTTACCGACAAACTTCTCGGAACGCTGTTCGGCATACTCGCCGACGACGTCTGGGTTGACGTACTTAACGATTTCACGCTTACGACGGACGGCAAATCGGTTGCTCTCGGCTATCTTTCGGACAATGCGTTCGACGTGGAGATAGGCGCGGACGGCGGGCTGTCGCTCTACTACGACGGCGCGTTCGGCGACAGGTTCACGCTCAGCGGCGGCATCGACGCAAGCGCGGCGGTCGGCGACCTGAGAGAAGTTATAGACGCAAAGCTTGCAAACTGCAACGTTTCCTCGTCCAGGGCGGACGGCAGCGCGCGCTTTATCAAGCTTGCTTACGATTATCTGTTCTCGGCGGTTTCGGCAATCGACGTCACCAATATTTTAGGCTCGGATACGTACACCGTAACGTTCGAACTCAACGGCGAAAATACCAACGTGAACGAACTTAAAAACGTGTACGTGGGCGCGGAAATTTATTTCACCGGCAAAAACGGTACGCAGCCCAAGCTTGCCGAGGCAAACCTCAATATAGACGCGGCGGGAGTGGTTATTAAGCTCAACGTTATAACCGAACGGCGCGATAATAACACGCATTTCTTTATCAACCTTTCGCAGGTTATGGACGTAAAGTTGCCCGACCTTAAATTCAAGGCAACGCAGCAGAGCCTGTACGAAACGTTCGACGTGCTGATATCGACTATCAACAATACGAACATTCTCGATTCCGTCGGCAAGCTTATCGGTTCGACGGACGGCGAAAAGACGGAGGGAAGCGGCGGCGAAAAGACGGTTATTACCGAAGAACAGTCGGATAAACTCGCAGACCTCATAGCAAAGCTTTTAAGCTTCAGTTTTGACGAAGCGGTAGTGGCAACCGAGGTTGACGGCGTAACGACGGCGACAATCGATTTGGACAATATCGTAAGACAGCTCGGCTTCGAAACGGGCGCGCTGGGCACGGTTGAGGCGGTTATAAACCACAACAACCACTCGATGAAGACGAGCGGTGAAAACGATTGGATATCCCTTGCCTCCGAGCTTGCGGCGCGCCGCGACTACTCGAAGTTCGACAGGGGCGAATACATTTCGATAGAATTCCTGCCCGATTTAATCGGCGATTTGGTCAAGGTTGCAACAAACGACGAGGGCGATTTACGCACGACGTACACGCTCAGCGGCAATATCAAGGCGAACCTCGTAAATATTATCGACGTAAACATCGACCCTTGCACGGTGACGGTAGGAATCGGCGAAAACGGCTTGTCCGCTTCCATAGTAATGCACGTCAACAAGGCGAAGGTAATAGGTATAGGCATTCCCGAAAGCACGGTGGGCATCACGTATAAAAACGGATTGCTCACGCTAGCCAAGGGACTTAACACTTCGACGCCCGAATATAAAGTGGTTACGTTCGACTACTTTATGGACAATATGCTATCGGGCGACGAGCTTTTGAACTGGCTGCTCGAAATCAGCGGATGGAGCTTATTCAAGAGCTATCTGCCCGAAATCAAGTCTGGACTTACCACCACGCAGGACGTAAAACTTTACGAAGCGAGCGCAGTCAAGGAAGAGCAGGAAATTTCGATGTACTCGTTCGTCGACGCGCTCAGAGTGGTAATCGGCGGCTTGCCTACGGCAGAGTTCGGAGATTACGGCGCGCTCGAAAGCGATTTGGGCGTATACGACAACTACTACGGCTTCGCGCTCAACGCGGGCGCGGTCACGAACGGCGTTCTCACAAAGCTTAACGCGGCTATAACGCGCACGGAAGGCGGTCTTGATAGAGTGATTGCAAAGGGCGCAATTCAGAGCTACGTAAGCTTCTCGGCGAATTTGCAGTTCAAAAATAACTACAAAGACGAATATCAGCTCGGCAACACGCTGCAAGGCGAAGTTACCGCGCCCGACCTGTACGAAAAGGCGGTTGCAAAGGCGGCTGAATATGGCTATGTTCCCGATTTCGACTACTTCGAAAAGATGCCCGATAAGGGCTACGACAGAAAATTCGGCTGTATGTCGGTCACCGCGTCGGGCAGCGGATATTCGGTATCCACTCAGTATTCAAACGTGCTGTACTCGCATACGTTGACGATAGTCAAGGCGAACGGCGAAACGGAGGAGAGGTTGGTTCGCCACGGCTCCACCGTATATCTGTACGACAACGCTTACCCCGTATACACCGACGAAAGCAAGACGGTAAGAGTGCTGTATTCGGAGAGCGGCGAAGTCGGCGCGGCAAGCCTGATTATGAACGGCGACGTCACCGTTTACGAAATCCGCAGAGCGGCTGTGACGGTAGTCGTGCATAACGGCAGTGAAGAGGTCATCGTAAATTCGTTTGTCGACGATAAGGTTCCCACTTCGGTTGCGGGGCTCGAAACGATAACAAGTCCCGCGTACGAGGACGGTACGGCTGTCGGCGACAACGATATTATCGACGGTAGCAGCAATACCATTCATATCTACGGCACGTTTGTCAAGACGGAAACGGTAGTTAACTACGTCAAGTACACGTTCAGCGCGCAGACGATGAGCTACACGGCAAGCGGCAGAGCGGCTGGCTTCAACGATTACTATTCGACCAAGGGCAACACGCTCGTGCTCGAAAACGAGATAGGCGGCTACCCCGTGACGGCAATCGCGGCAAACGCGTTCGCAAATACCGAGGGCAAGGCGATTAAGAGCGTGGTCGTTCCCGAAAATATCGTTACCGTAGGCGAAAGCGCGTTTGCGGATAACGTGGATATGGAAAGCGCGGTATTCCTTGCGGAAAACGTGACCTTCCTCGGCAAGGACGGAAACTCCAAGACGATGCCTTTCTACGGCTGCTCGGTAAGCAGTAACGAGGAAGAGACGGCTCTCAAAGTTTATTACAAAAATATAACCGCAAGCGGCGGCAACTGGAAGCATTTCAGATACGTATCCAAGGTGTTCTCGTTCAACTTCTATATAGGCGATAACGGCGGCGCAGTGTACGGCAAGGGAAGCTGGCAGTACGTAGATTACTCCGTAAACGTGAATACCAACGGCGTAAGCGGCGGCACTCTCTCCGAGGAAGCGGTTAAAAACATTCTTGCACCCTATTTCCCTTACGCAACCGCGGGTTCGTATGCGGGAAGCGTGAACGAGACCAACGTAAACAAGGCGATGGAAAACGGAATTGCCGGCTTTACGGTTGTGCGCGGCGGTATAACTTACGCGTGCGTATATACGGCTGAAACGAGCGTTGACGGCGGCAGAACGACGGTTGCATTCAACGTATCCTACAAGGCGACGGCTGAAATTTACGTGCAAAGCTCCGTGGCGTTCGGTATGTACGGCAAGGATATTGCGGCGGATACGCTCACGCTTATGACCGTACCCGTCGAAGGCGATAAGCCTTCGTTGCCGACGCCCGCAAGTCAGTTGCACGTGTTCGAGAGATGGGACGTTGAGGAACTTAACGGCAGACAGTGTTATAAAGCGGTATGGCGTAAAAAGAACACGTATACGATGACGATAACGCTTTCCAAAAAGCTGCTTGACCAGAACACATTGCACGCAGTCGACCAGAACGGAAACGAAACGACCGCAAAGGCGGCAAGGAACAAGACGGCGACCGTCACCGTGCAGTTGCTCGAAGGCACCGTGAACGTATCGCTCAGCGGCAGCGTTATTACCGTGACGGACGGCGTAAATACCTATTCGATATACGCGACGGAGATATCGGGCGCGGGTAAGGAAACGACGAACAAGCGCGCCATAAGTTACGAGAATAACAGCGCGGTAAAGGACGGCACATATCAGGCGGCTAATATGTCGGTAAATGTTAAATACTGATAGTTCAACCGAATAATTAAACGTGGCGCGCGGCTTACAAAAGCCGCGCGCTATAATATTATAAGGTAATAACGCATAAACTATCTTATGAAACTTTTGCAGCAGATTTTAAGGGAAGCGGGCGCGGACGTGGACAGGGCGGTTACAATCGTGCCCGCGTTCGGCGGCTATTTCAAGTCGGTAAAAAGGGTGGATGAGTATTCGCCCGAAAGGATAGTTTTAACGGTTGCCAAAAAGCGGGTGACCGTCAGGGGTGAAAAGCTTGTAATAGACAAGTATTTTCAGCAGGATTTACTCGTCAGAGGCGAAATTTCGGGGGTAGAGCTTGAATAACATAGTCGAATTTCAGGTCACGGCAACCCTTGAAACGGCGCTGAAAAAGCTTTCCAAGGCAAATATCGCCGTTTATAAGCTGAAAAAGCGCTCGTCGCGCGTACAATTCGGTGTTCGGCAAGAATATATTGAAAAAGTTTTTGCAATTTTTTCCCATCCGTGTTATAATACTGTTATAGTCAAAAAGAGTGGGGTAGAACGCCTTAAAATATTTGTCAAACGGCGGTTCGGACTTTTGGTCGGCGGCGCGCTCTTCGGGGCTGAGGCCGTTATCTCGGGCAACGCGGTTTTGAAAATCAAGGTGGGGGGAAGCGGCGACTAGTTAAGTCGCAGATTATCTCCATTGCAAGAAGCTGCGGCGCGCGCGAGTGGTCGTTCTGCCGCAATCTCGACGCCCCGCTTCTACAATCGGAAATTATGGCTCTGCCCGACGTCAATTTCTGTACGGTCCGCCGCGACGGCGCTTACCTTTTAATCGACGTGCGCACGGAGGAGGAGCACACTTCGAGGGCAGACGACAAGCCGCTCAAAGCGACGGTCGGCGGCGAGGTCTACCGCATTGTTGCAATCTGCGGCACGCCCGTGGTTGAGGAAGGCTGGCGCGTATCGGCGGGCGACGTGCTGATAGGCGCGTACGAGCTCAACGCCGAGGGCGAACAAATCCCCTGTCTTGCGGTGGGGTTTGCCGAGATAAAGGCGCAGGCGCAGACGTCGCTCGTATTCGAAAGCGAGAGCGAGGAGAACGCGCAGGCGGCGCTCAAAGCCGCGTCGCTGTATTCGGAAACGGTGCTTGAAAGAAGCTATAAGGTCAGCCCGTGCGAGGGCGGCGTATGCTACAAAGTCAGTTTTACATACCTTGAACGGGTAGCAATAAATATGGAATAAGACCAAAGAGGTGTTTGTTTGGATATCGAAAGAAGAGTATCCGCGGACAGTATCGAAGAGCTTTCAAAGCTTTTGGGCACGTTCGATGAAAATCTTAACTGCATTTCCCGCGAGTTGCAGGTGTTCTGCCGCGTCGAAGAACTCGATATAGTAATATCGGGGTCAGAGGAAAGCGTGCATATCGCCAAGGAGGTTGTAAAAAACCTTTTAGTGCTCGTAAGAAACGGCGAGCGCGTGGACAACGGCAGGGCGGTGTACTGCATCGAGCTTGCCAAAGAGGGCAGAGCGGCGGACATAACCAAGCTTTCTTCGGGCACGGTGGGCGTAACCTTCCGCGGCAAACCGATAAAGTGCAAGACGGTGGGGCAGAAAGCCTACGTCGACGCAATCGGGAAGAAGACGGTAGTGTTCGGCGTCGGCCCCGCGGGCACGGGCAAAACCTATCTTGCCGTCTGCCTTGCGGTGCAGGCGATGAAGCAGAAGCTTGTGGAAAAGATAATTCTTACCCGCCCCGCGGTCGAAGCGGGTGAAAAGCTCGGCTTCCTTCCAGGTGATTTACAGACCAAGGTCGACCCGTATCTTCGCCCCTTATACGACGCGTTGCAGGAAATGCTGGGCGTCGAGAGCTACACGAAGCTTATGGAAAGGGGAGCAATCGAGATAGCGCCGCTTGCGTATATGCGCGGCAGAACGCTTTCGAACGCGTTCATAATTTTGGACGAGGCGCAGAATACGACGAAAGAACAGATGAAAATGTTCTTGACCCGCCTCGGCGACGGTAGTAAAATGGTAATAACGGGCGACAGTACGCAAATCGACTTGCCCGAAGGCAAAAAAAGCGGACTTATACACGCCACCCGCCTTTTAAAGGACGTGGAGGGTATATCCGTTATAAATCTTACGGATAAAGACGTTGTAAGAAATACTTTGGTTATGCGCATAGTACGCGCGTACGATAAGGAAAACGTCGGGAGTGTTAACGGTGAAGGAAAAGTTGACTAAAAAAGCAGTGCTCATCGACTTGACTCTGTTCTTTTTAAACGTGTTGTTGCTTCTTGCCATAACGTTTTTAATGATAGAGCTCAATCAGTCGCTGCACGCTATCGAGTATATTAAGGAAAACCCGAGTAAGGTGGTTTTCGTCGTGGCGACGGTATTATTCCTGTCGTTGCTGACTTTCGGTTACCTTTATTTCGAGAGCGTGTTCGTGCTGGCGAATATATTAAAGCTCATCGAAATGTTCGTGCTGCTCGATTTATCGCTGTTTTTAAGCTTTATTTTCGGCAAATATCTCAACCCTGCGGCGCGCCCCTTCGGCTTTTTCGCGATTATGTGCGCAACCCTTTTGGGCAGACGCGAGGCAATGTTCTTAAACATAATAAACGCGCTGCTGATATTCGTATTGGATATCAATATAAACCTCGTCGATCTGGCTTCCGCGGATATGTGGCAGTACTGCGCGGGACTTCTTATCACCTTCTGCGCGGGTACTTTGGTAGTATTCGTATCGCATAAAATCAAAACCAGATTGCAAAGCATTTTAATAGTTTTCCTTCTGCTCGTTCCCATCGAACTGATTATCGGCATAATGCAGATACTGTTCACCGTCGACGAGTCGGGGGCAAGGCAGTGGATACTTTTAGGCTACGGCGCTCTCGGCGCATTGTTCTCGACGCTTTTATTTATGGTGCTTTTGCCCGTATTCGAGTTGTCGTTCGCAGAGCTGACGATCTTCCGTTTGAGGGAGGTGACCTCGCCCAACGCGCCGCTTATCAGAAAGCTTAAGGAGCAGGCGCCCGGCACGTATAACCACGTGGTTGTCGTTGCCCAGCTTGCCGAGGCTTGCGCGATAGCCGTAGGCGAGGACGGCGAACTTGCCCGTACCGCAGCGTATTACCACGATATGGGTAAGCTTACAAAGCCCGAAATGTTCACGGAAAACCAATCTGACTACAACGTGCACAACGAGCTGTCGCCCGAGCTTTCGGCGGACATAATCCGCTCCCACACGAGGGACGGCGCAAAGCTCATAAAGAAGGCGCACCTGCCCGAATTCTTATCCGACGTAGCCGTACAGCACCACGGCACGCTGCCCATTAAATACTTCTACGCCAAGGCGTTAAAGATGACCGACGGCGAGATTTCTATGGCGAATTACTCGTATCCCGGTCCCGTTCCGCAGTCGAAGATAGCTGCGATAATTATGATAGTCGACGCGGCGGAGGCGGCAAGCCGTTCGCTTGCAAAGCGTACTCCCGACAAAATCGAGGCGCTCGTCGGCAGCATTATCGAAGAGCGTATGAACCTCGACCAGTTCGTCGACTGCAACATAACGATGCGCGATTTGTCGATTATCAGCCATACCATAGGACAGTCGTTGTCGGGCGTATACCATACGAGAATTTCTTACCCGAAAATCAAGATCGGCAAGAAGAATTAACGGCAAAAAATATGATTAACCTCAACATATATTGCGACGAATACGATTTTTCGCCCCTTGCTAAGGCGTTTGAAAGCGAGGCGGAGGCGGATTGCCCGCTCTCTCTCGAAATAATTTTTGCCGATAAGGAAGAGATAAAAAGGCTCAACTCGGAGTTCCGTAAAATAGACAGGGAAACGGACGTGCTGTCCTTTCCTACGCTGGACGGCATACGCGGCAAGGCTCTTAAAGCCGCCGATTTTCCTTACGATACCGACGAGGACGGCAAGCTGTTTTTAGGCTCGATAGTCATCTGCACCGAGGTTGCAAAGGACCAGGCGGAGGAGTACGGTCATTCGTACGAGCGCGAGCTTTTCTATCTTGCGGCGCACGGCGTGTGCCACCTGTTGGGTTACGACCATATGACCGAAGAGGACAAGCAGGAAATGCGCGAAAAAGAAGAGCGTGTTTTGAAGAAACTTAACTTGACGAGGGAAGAATGAAGAGCGGATACGTAGCGTTAATAGGCAGAGCGAACGCGGGCAAATCGACCCTTGTAAACGTGCTCGTGGGTGAAAAGGTGGCAATCGTTTCCCCAAAGCCGCAGACCACCCGCGACGCGATAATGGGCGTTATCACCGAGCCCGACTATCAGATAGTTTTCATCGACACCCCCGGCGTATACAAGGCGAAAAACGCGCTGTCGCAGGTGATGGAAAAGACGACCGAAACGACGGCTAAGGGCGTGGATTTAATCGTGTTCGTGCTCGACGCGCACGACGGACTGAAAGACGGCGATATCGAGCTTGCAAGGCGCTATCAGAGGAGCAAAATCCCTATGATAATCGCGTACACGAAGATAGATATTATGCCGCGCGAGAACATACCCGCCGACGTAAAGAGGCTGTACGAAGAGGGGATAGAGTGTGACGTGTACCCCGTATCGTCGAGAAAAGGGATAAACCTCAAAAAGCTTCTCGAAGCAATCGTGGACAAGCTTCCCGACGGCGACAAGGTTATCGAAGACGACATCGTTTCGGACAAGAGCGAGCGCTTTATGCTCGCGGAAATAATGCGCGAAAAGATACTGCTTAAATTCGATAAGGAAATACCGCACGGCGTGGCGGTGGTTATCAACACGTTCGAAAAGAAGGAAAACGGCGTGTACGATATCAACCTCGACATAATCTGCGAAAAGGCGAACCACAAGGCGATTTTAATCGGCAAGCAAGGCGCGGCAATAAAGGAAGTAAGTGCGTTTGCGCGTACGGATATGGAAAAGTTTTTGGGCGCAAAGGTGTTCCTTACGACGTATGTCAAGGTCAAAGAGGACTGGCGCGACCGTCCCTCGCTTATGACGAGTTTCGGCTACGGCAAAAAACCGCAGTAATAATTTCCGCGTTTCGGGGCACCCTATTTTTAAGGAGGGTTGCATATGCGCGAAAGGGATAACGACGCCGCCGAGCTTGCCTGGAAGATGTTCGAAAAGACGGGTTCGGTCAGCTACTATATGCTGTACAAAGAGCTTAAAGGAAGAAAGTAATACTTAGTGGATAACGTAAAGGTCAACGCGCTGATGCTACGCGCGGTCGACTACCTTGAAAACGACAAAATTTTAACTCTGCTTACGGCGGAGCGCGGCAAACTCACCGCGGGAATAAAGGGAGTAAAAAAGGCGGGCGCAAAGTTGAAATTTGCCGCCCAGCCCTTTTGTTTTGCCGAGTACATATTGGCCGAGCGCGGCGGAAGATACACGGTAATACAGGCGAGCGAATGCGAAAGCTTTTACGAACTGCGCACGGATATCAATAAGTTTTACGCCGCGTGCGCCGTGTGCGAGGCGGCGATAGCGCTCACGTACGAGGGCGATGAGAGCGGCGAAATTTTTTCCGACTGCGTGCGCACGCTTTCTACAATGTGCGCAAGCGACGAGGGGCTTACGCTCATTGGGTTTTTGCTGTCGGTTTTAAGAAAGGCGGGCTACGGAATATCGCTTAACGCTTGCCCCGCGTGCGGCGCAAGCCTTACAGCAGCCGACAAAATGCGTTTCAATATGGACACTGGTTCGTTTTGTTGCTGGGACTGCGGCACGGGCGTAGGGGTAAGCGGAGTGACTTACGGCGTTCTTCGCGCGGCGGACGGTCACGCAGACGGCGCGATTACGGACGACGGCAAAAAGCGCGCGTTAAAGCTTTTGAAGGAGTACTTAGCGTATAAGACGGACGCAAAGCTGAACAGCTTGCAGGAATTCATAAAACTGATTTAAAAACAAAATACGCGGCGCAGTTGTCTTTTGCAACCGCGCCGCGTTTATTTAAGTATCCTTTTGGTTTTCAATGGTAACGTCCTCTTCCGAAATATTTAGTTTTAGCTTATGGTCTAAAAAAATGCTTAGCGCAATTAAAGCCACTCCCAAAACAAAAAATATTATGGGAACGGAGATATACCCAGAAACTCCCGTGTAGAATTTAAAGTTGTTTTGATAAACTCTGAGAGTAATATCACTGTCGTAAACGTCGTAAATCAGATATCTGCCAATTTCGGTTACCGTATACGGCATATCGCTTATCACTTTGTGTTCTGCCTTTTTCAATTCTATCATAGAAAAAATAGGTGCAATCAAAAGACAGAAATACAATAACAGTGGGTCAATCGCAGGATTAAAAAATTTCATTTTGAGACTTGCATAATGTTCCGCGCGACCTTTCAAATTCATTTTTTTTAAATGCAGGTAAATTCGACTGGCTATCAAAAGAATCATTACAACCGTAAAAATCAGCGTGATGAAGTAAAATATTGTTTTGTTGGCGTCGGTAAAATGTGTAGAGGTAGTTTCTTCATTTTTTAAAGCTGTTAAAGTATCGTATAAAGAGAAATTTTCTGACTTGATATCATCAGGTGACTGCATTTTGCATATTGGTAAAACGATTAAAAAGATTGCGCTTAAAACAAATAATATATAACTTGCAACTATAATGTAAGTACGAATATTCATTATTCTAGCGTATTTTTCGTGCTGTTGAGTTTCTTCTAACTTTTTAACCGTGTCCTTAAAACCCTGTTGCAGGTTTTTAAATTTTTTGCTCTTCCTCATATAAATCATTACCGCAATCAATACGGTTAACATAACCGCAATCAATACGTACAATAATACACTACTCATATAAATCTTTTCCTCCGTGAATAATAATATTGTATTGTAGAATATTCTACAAGTCAAGCATTTTTTAGAATTTTCTACAATTATAGAATTATGGAAACGGAGTTCAAAGCAATTTTAAAAGAGTTTTTAACCGAGAACGGGCTTACGTTAAGCGCGTTTGCAAGGCGGGTGGGGGTCAAGCCCAGTCAGGTGAGCGAATGGCTTAAAGGGAAGGCAAAGCCCGGCTACGATTATCTGCGTGCAATGGCGACGGCTTTCAACGTTTCAGCCGATTACTTTTTGGGAATTAAGGACGAATATTGAATTGTTTGTTGTTGCGCGTTATTTTGTGGCAAAAATTTCCTTAAATGGCTTGAAAAAAAGCGGTATATAGTTTATAATAAAAAGGTCAGAAATAATAAACGAATTCAGGAGGAAAATTATGGCAAAAAAGTATTGCTACCTTTTTACCGAAGGTAATGCAACGATGAGAAATCTGTTGGGCGGCAAGGGCGCAAACCTTGCGGAAATGACTAATATCG
>CAMWKX010000010.1 GCA_947174955.1 uncultured Clostridia bacterium
AAGGACGGAATATGGGAAACGCTAAAACGACTGAATTTTTGAAGGAATGTCTTGCCGACGCACTTATAAAATTATTAAAAAACAAACCGATTGAAAAAATAACCGTTCCCGAAATAGCGGAAACGGCTGACGTGGGAAGGACTACGTTTTTTCGGAATTTTACTTCCAAGACAGAAGTGATAACCTATAAGCTCATTCGCTTATGGGAACGCTGGGCGGATGAACACGGACTGATTGAAAAGTCAAAGTTTACTCTTGACAATGCAACCGACTTTTTCGAGTTCAACTATTCGATAAAGGAATTGCTTGTGCTTATTAACAGCAGAGACTTACAACCCACCGTATACGACGCTTTTTATAAAGTTATGATGCCGCAGTTCGGGGCTGACACGCAGGAATGCTACGAAAGCCGTTTTTATTCTTACGGACTTTTCGGGCTTTTAGACGAGTGGGTAAAACGCGGTTTCTTTGAAACGCCTGCACAAATGGCCGAAGTGATAAAGAAAATTGTAAGCGTTTGAGCATCCGGTTAAATAAAAAATCGCCCGCGGCGGAATATTTCCGCCGCGGGCTTAATTTTTGTTTAAGATTAAGCAATCATTGCAACGAGCATAGCCGCCGCGTCGTCACCGCCGCCTGCTTTGGGAAGGAAGACGTTAATTGCGTCGCCGTAGAACATAAAGCCTACGACCGCCGCGATAACGAGGGCAACGATAATCATAAGTATGGGATGAGCCTTCATACTTGCTCCGAGAGCTATAATGCCCACTACGAGAGTTATACCGTACTTAACTATTAAGTCGAGAATAGTAGCAGTAGTGTTGTCGTTAAGGGTTGGTATAAAGTGATAGATATTATCGATATACTGCACCAACAAAGCGATAACGAGCAGTATTGCCGCTATCTGACCTATTGCGCATAAAAATTTACCTAATTTTTTCATCGGAAACGCACCTCATTGTATTAGTATTATAATTGTAACACCTAATGTGCAAATAATCAAGTGTTTTTTTGAGAAGTCGCCCAAAGTTGACATTTTTCACTCTTTAAACAGTTTTCAAAGCGTCCCATATTTCAAAATATGTAATATATTTTATTGACATTTGTCATAAATATTGATATATTAGTAACGTTGTGAAACTGTAAATATAAGAGAGATTTTAAAAATGATAACTGTAAAAGAAATTTCTTCAAAAAGAGATAAAAAAAAGTTCTTTAAGTTCATAATCGATTTATACAAGGGCAATCCTCACGCGTGCTGCAATCTGTACGCGGACGAGCTTGCCGAGTTCGACCCCGAAATAAACGACGCTTTCCGTTTTGCCGACTGCAAAATGTTCTTAGCTTACAAGGACGGCAAAATCGCGGGGCGTATCGCGGGCATATGGCACCGCGGCGTAAACGAAAAGTTCGGCTACAAGCAGCTGCGCTTCACCCGTTTTGACGTCATCGACGATTTCGAGGTGACCAAGGCGCTGTTCGATAAACTCTTCGACTGGGCGAGAGAGCTGGGTATGACCGAGATTATCGGACCTATGAGCTTTTCCGACCTCAACGAAGAGGGTATGCTCATCGACGGCTTTGACAAGGACAGCAACTATATCGAAATTTACAACTATCCCTATTACGTCGAGCATATGGAAAAGCTGGGCGCGTACAAGGTGGTTGACTGGAACTGCTACGTAATCAACGCTCCCGAAAAGCCTTTGGAGAGAATGAAGAAGCTTTCCGATATGGTAATGAAGAGGTACGGCTACGAGATTTTGGACGTTGCGTACTACTTAAAGCACGACAAGAAAAAGCTTAAAGAATACATAATGCAGGCTTTGGACGTTTTAGACAGGGCGTTCGCGCATCTGTACGGCACCAGCCCTATCAACGAAAAACAGAAGAAGCGCGAGATGGAAACCATTCTGATGGTTCTTAAACCCGAGCTTGCAACCGTAGTGTTAAAGGACGACAAAGTCGTTGCGTACGGGCTGTGTATTCCCTCGATGAAAGAGGTTATGCAGAAGGGCAAGGGGCACATTATCCCCGGCGGCTTCTTCCCGTATCTCCGCACTATGAAGAACCCCAAGGTCGTAGATATGCTCAGTATGGCTATCGACCCCGACCACAACAACAGAGGTATCCCCGCAATCATCGTAAATCACTGCCTCGAAGGCATTTGCTCTCTCGGTGTAAGAAAGTTGGAAGCGGGTCCCGAGCTTGAAGAGAACCATCACATTCAGAACCTTTGGAAGAGCTTCGACGCGGAGCTGGCTAAGAAGGCGCGCTGCTGGGGCTTAAAGGTAGAATAATCGGAGCAGATTTTGGAAATTAAGGACAGCGAACTTACAACCGAATATCAAGACGGACTGTCCGAAACAGTTGCGCATAAAGAGCCTTCGCCCGAAACGGCGGAGGCAACTTCGTATGCGGAAGTTTTGCCTGCGGAAGAAACCGAAAGCGTGCAGACAGAGCAGGCGGTGGAAGAGCCGCAGATAGCTCCGCCGCCCAAAAAGAAGCGGGGTGCGCGCATTTTCTGGAACATATTCTTAATAGCTATCGTAGCGGCGGGCATACTTTCGCTGTTCGGCATAGTAAAGGAAATAGCGCCAACGGCGGGTATGTCGCTCGGCGAGGTGTTCAGCGGCGCAAGTCCGCTGTTTATAGGCGTTGCGGTGCTTATCGTTGTGCTCACTATGGTCTTCGACGTGTCCAAGTACGCAATAATTTCCAAGACGGTCACGGGCAGGGTTCACCTTGCAACCTCGGCGAAGTGCCACTTTATCGGCAAGTATTACGACGCCGTCACGCCCTTTTCCTCGGGCGGTCAGCCTATGCAAATTTATTACCTCAACACCAAGGGCATAAGCGGCGGCAACTCCACGGCGATAGTTATGATAAGGTACTATTCCTCGGTTGTCTGCTGGGTGACGCTCGGTGCAGCGCTCCTCATTTACGGCACGGTGAAGGGCGTTCTCGACAGCGCGAGCGGCGCGACCATTTTAAAGGTCACCGGCTGGGTCGGTATAGGTATCAACCTGCTTATACCCGTTTTTATCACGCTGTTTCTCATTTTTCCCAAACTTATGTATAAGCTGACTTACGGCATAGTGAGACTGGGAAATAAAATAAAAATCGTTAAGGACGTGGAAAAGACCACCGCGCGTGCAACGAAGGTGGTCGACGATTTTAAAAATTCGTTTAAGCTTATGGCGACAAGTCCCGTTAAGCTTATTCTGCTTATTTTGGTTAGCTTCGGAGAGGTGGGGCTGACCTTTGCCACGCCGTTCTTCATAATGAAGGCGTTCGGTTGTTCCGCCGTTGACGGACAGATTATAACCGTAATGGCGCTCAACGCGTTTGCGACCTTCGGCGTATCGTTTATCCCCACGCCGGGCAACTCGGGCGTTGTGGAGGGATTGGGCGCGCTGGCGTTCTCCGCGTTTGCGGGTGCAACGCTTGCCTGGTCGGTGCTCTTCTGGCGGCTTACCGTCTTTTATCTGTACGTCATTATAGGCATTGGCATTACGGTTTTCGACGTTATCGTCAAAAACGTTAAATATAAAAAAACTAAGGTCGAAAAACCTTAGTCTTTGAGTTCGGGGAAGCGGGTGCACAGCATATCGAATATCAGCTTTGCCATCTTTTCCGCTCCGTAATTTTCTCTCTGCGCTTCCGCCGCCTCTTTTAACGGGGTAAGCTTTTCGGGATCGGCGGCAAACTCTTCTATTTTATCTGCAACCTTTTTCGCGTTGAAAATTTTCAGCGCGCTTTTTACGTCCTTGACAAAATACCTGCAATTAAACTTTTCGATGTGCGTCGCGGTGTTCGTAACAATCTGCGGCACGCCGAAATAACACGCCTCGAACAGCACGTTGGCGCCGCTCTTGCCGCAGAAAAGGTCGGCGCAGGCAAGATATTCAAGCATACGGTCGGTGAAACCGACGGGGTGGAAGGCGCAGTTTTTGCCGCTTTTCCAGTCCTTCATTTGCTCGTACAGCTTCTTGTTCTTGCCGCATACGGCGACCAGGTTGACGTTTAAATCGCGCTTTATTACCTCACGGCAGATCTTGGTCAATCTGCCGATGCCGTAGCCGCCCTCGGCGAGAACGACGGTGAATTTGTCGGGGTCGAGTTTAAGACCTTCGCGCAGGGCGCGCTTGTCACGGCTTATTGCGAACGCGTCGTTGCGTATGAGTGCGGGCACGTGCTTTAAGTTGTCGGGATTAAAGCGGCGCTTGTGCTTTTTGAGCTCGCGCCTGTAACCCGCCTCGGTGGGGATAAGCAGTACGTCGCTCGGATAGTTGAACAGCGGATAGGTGTATGCGTCGGGACAGTAAATGACCGACAGCGGCGCACAGGGACTGTTTTTTGCAAAGTAGTTTGTCGACCAGTGAGTGGAAACGACCATATCGGGCGCAAGCTCTTCCATATGCGCTATCGCGGGTTTTTTGGTGCCTGCGTGAAGAAGACACGAGGAAGCCCACGTTGCGATTCTGTATCCGAAAAGCAACATCGTAAAGGTCATTGCAAAGCCGAGAGCGTGGTCGCGGTTGGTATCCACAACCGTTTTGCACATCTTTTTCTCGAACGC
The DNA here is from genome assembly GCA_947174955.1 of uncultured Clostridia bacterium. Taxonomy (GTDB): domain Bacteria; phylum Bacillota; class Clostridia; order Christensenellales; family Borkfalkiaceae; genus Coproplasma. Next base: position 4,583 of record CAMWKX010000010.1, read on the forward strand.
CACCAGCGTCTTGTTGCCGCTGTCTCCGAAAAACCTGCATTCTACGCACTCGACTTTATCGCCGTACATTTCTTTAAATTTATCGGCGATTGCACGCATCGGCGCAATGTGCCCCATACCCGCCTCAACGTACGGGAATAAAACTCTCGGTTTTCTCATTAAAATTTCCTTGAATATACTACGTACTTATTTTACCAGAAATTGCGCAAGCCGTCAACATAAAAGTAATATATTTTTATGACACGTTTGTAATAAGTCCGCAAAAGCGCATTTTCCTCTCAAATTCTATTGCATAAACGCGCCGAATATGCTATAATGTCAAAGCGTGCGGAATATTGCGGTTAATTTTAACGCAAAAATACCATTCCGCGGATAATTTTTTCAAAGAGGAGACTATGGACGACCCATCTAAGCGACGGGATACAAATACTTTCGGTCGCTTTACGTTTAATTTTACTACGCCCGCAAAGATTTTTCGGGCGCATTTTGAATTGACGCGAATTCTTCTCAATCTTTAAGGGGTACGCCTACACGTACTTTTAAAATAACGGAGGATTTATGTCAACGACAAATATAATTTTTTTAGTAGTAGTAATAGTATGTATAATATTGTCGGGCTACTTTTCGGCTACCGAAACGGCGTTCACGGCAATAAACAAGATAAGGCTGAGGGCAAAGGCGGAGGACGGCGACAAGGGCGCTAAGCGCGTACTCAGACTTGCCGATAAATACGACAGACTTTTAACCACAATACTTATCGGAAACAACGTAGTAAACATATTGGCTTCGTCGCTCTTTACGTTGCTTTTGATTTCCTTGATAAGCGACGAAGGGCTTGCAACCACGCTTTCGACGGTAATACTGACGGTAGTGGTACTCATTTTCGGCGAGATAACTCCTAAGGTTTTAGCAAAGGAATTCCCCGAAGGGTTTGCAAGGTTTTCCGCGCCGATGATAAATATTCTCGCGTGGATACTCATTCCCTTCACCTTCCTTTTCGGACTGTGGAAAAAGCTGCTCCTTAAAATTTTCAAGCATAAAGAGGACAACACCATAACCGACGACGAGCTGAAAATTATGGTCGAGGAAGCGGAGCAGGAGGGCGGTATCAACGCTCAGGAGAGCGATTTAATTCGCAGCGCAATCGAGTTCAACGACCTGGAAGCCAAGGACATTTTAGTGCCCCGCGTGGATATGGTTGCAATCGACTGTCAAGCGCCGCTCGACGAAGTCGATAAGATATTTATGGAAACGCGCTATTCGCGCCTGCCCGTGTACAAGGACAGTATCGACAACATTATCGGTATTCTGCACGAAAAGGACTTTATCAAACAGCGCGAAGACGCGGGCTTTTCGCTTGAAAAGTCGGTTCAGCCCACGGTTTTCGTCGTTTCCACAACCAAGATAAGCGCCGTGTTGAAGCAGATGCAGAAGAGCAAGTCGCATATGGCGGTCGTCTCGGGCGAGTTCGGCGATACGGTCGGCATAATCACTATGGAGGACATCTTGGAGGAGCTTGTCGGCGAAATCTGGGACGAGCACGACGAGGTGCTTTCGGACATAACCAAGGTGACCGATACGGAGTTCAAGGTGCTGGGCAGTACCACCGTCAACGATTTGTGCGAGTATTTCGACCTCGGTGAGATTGACAGCGACAGTGCGACTGCGGGCGGCTGGGTTATCGATATGCTGGGTAAAGTGCCCGACACGGGCGACGAGCTGACCTATAAAAATCTGCAAATCACGGTTGCTAAGACCGAGTTCAGAAGAATTACCGAATTAAAGGTAATTGTGCTTGCCGAAACGGTTGACGGCGAGGACGACGATAAAGAATAATTTTGCGCCCGTACGGGCAAAATCATATATAAAGGAGAAAAATCAAATGGCTAAAATAACTAAGGACACCTTGATTGTAGATTGTCTTAAAATCAACCCCAACAGCGCTGAAATTTTACAGGCTGTGGGTATGCACTGCATAGGCTGCGCTATGGCTCACGGCGAAACCATCGAGCAGGCGGTTTACGTTCACGGCAACGATCTGGACAAGCTGCTTGCCAAACTCAACGAAGGCGTTGAAGACTGATTAAATCAAGCATATATCGGGGGGAACGGCGTTTGCCGTTCCCTTTTTTGCTGTGTTGAACTGCCAAAATTGGCAAAATTTTTGCATTGATAAAAGGTGCGTTTTATAGTATAATTTTCTTGTAAAAAGGAGTTATAGATGAAACGCAGAAACAGAAGAATTACTATTGCGGCACTCGTTGCCGCCACGGCGCTGACGGGTTGGGTTTTACCCGCGTGCACAACCAAAAAAGAGGAAACGTTAGCTCCCGTGACGCAGATTTCAGGAGAAGCGGGCAATCAGACGACTACCACGCCGGCAACTCAACCTACCGCCGCAAAGGCGCAATATATAACAGTGACTTCCTCGGGCGTAAATATCCGCTCGGGCGCGGGCAGCGGATACGCCGCCCTTGGCACTGCGGAGAAGGGTACGCTGTACGCATTGGACGGGCAGAGCGGTAGCTGGTACAGGACCTGGTATAAAAACAAGGTAGCCTATATAAGCGCAAGCTATTGCAAGATTGTACAGATGGACAAGAGTGCAAACGCGCAAATCGAAGCGGTAATTTCCGAGGGGTACAAGTGCCTCGGGGTGACGTACGTTTACGGCGCGACACGCTATCACGACGGCAACGGCAACAGGCTGAGCGGATTTACGACGTCGGCTTTCGACTGTTCGTCGCTTATGCAGTATATGTACAAGCTCGGCGCGGGGATAAATTTGCAGGTCAACACGCGCACGCAGATTTATCAGGGAAAGACGGTAAAAGGCGATTTAAAAAGGGGCGATTTGATGTTCTTTACCAACGCGTCGCGCAAGAACAATACGGGCGTGGAAAGAGTGGGGCACGTGGCTATGTATTTAGGCGATAACTACATACTGCACACCGCTTCCGACTACGCTAAAATCGAGCAGATTTCCACTACGCGGTGGAGCTATTATATTCAGTCGCAGAGAATAATTTAAAGGACGGCGGGCGCGAATAAAATTCGCGCCCGCCGCTTTTCTAACGAATGTTATAAGTCGTCCACGTCCTGAACGGGCTTTTCGTACTCGTTTTCGCACGTGCCCGTATAACTTCCGTTAGGGTCGTCAAAGCTGAAAAAGCAATTATTTGCAGTTTTTCGTGCTTTTGGAAGAGCCGCAGTTCTTGTTCGACTGCTTGTTCTGCTTGTTTTCCGTGTTGTTAGCCTTTTTCATATCTTCTCCTTTCCGTAAGGAACGTTAAGCGCAACGAAACCCTGACTCGACTTACACAAAGGACATACCGTCCAAGCTTCTTTTGCAGTGTGCATATGTCCGCATTCCTTGCAGACGTACAAAATCGGGCTTTCGTTTTTGTAGAGATTGCCGCTTTCCATAGCCTCGTGAAGATAGTTAAAAATCTGTTCGTGATGCTTCTCGACGGTAGCCGTCAGATTAAAGAGAGCCGCAATATCCGCAAAACCTTCTTCCTTTGCAATCCTTGCAAATTCGGGATAAATTCTTTCGTGTTCGTTTCTTTCGTCCTCTTTTGCAAGTCTGAGCATTTCCACTAAGTCGCCCGTATGAAAGGGATAGCCAGCATCGATAACGATGTTGTCGAGCTTGCCGCCGCGCTTGGTCAGTTCTTCGAAAAAGCGTCTTGCGTGAACCGTTTCGTTCTTCGCAAGCGATTTGATTTCATCTGCCAAAGCAATATACCCCTGCGCGGTTGCTTCCCTTGCAATAAGCTGATAGCGCATTCCCGCCTGACTTTCACCCGCAAAACTGCGTGCAAGATTTAGATAAGTCTGAGTTTCGTCAAAATTCATAACCTTCCTCCGTGCAATTATCTTGCGCACAAAAAAGCCGCCTTATTCAAAGCGGCTTATGGAAGATTTTAGTTATTTTCTGTATTTTTAATAAAATATCCGTACCGTCTTCGGTGGCACATAAACAGGATAAACGTTACGATTAGCGCGGAAAGCTCGGCGAACACGTTTGCCGACCATACGCCGTCAAGCCCCCACAGAAGGGGCAGACACATAACGCAGATGACCTGAAAGAACAGCGTGCGCAAAAAGGAAATGAGCGCGGAAACGAGTCCGTTGTTGAGCGCGGTGAAAAAAGCCGAACCGAAAATATTGAAGCCCATAACGGCGAATATGCACGAGCAAATGTAAAAGCCGCGGCGGGTCATTGCAAGCAAGTCGGCGTTTTTGCCCACGAATATATAGGACAGCGGATAGTTGAGCGCCATCGAAAGGGCGAACATAGCCGCCGAGCTTATACTTATAATTATAAGGCTCTTTTTCAAAACGTTGTTCAGCTCCTTTTTGTTGTCCGCGCCGTAGTTGAAGCCGATAATGGGGGTTGCGCCGACAGAGTACCCGATGAAAATCGAGCAGAAAATAAAGCTGACGTACATAATTACGCCGTACGCCTCGACGCCGTCAATGCCGACAAGGCTCATAAGCTGATAATTGTAAAGCGTATTGACAACCGACAGCGATAACTGCGTCATCATTTCCGACGAGCCGTTCAGGCACGTTTTCAAAAGCGGCGCAATTTTAAGCAGCGGCTTGCCGAGGAATAAAGTGCCCTTGCGGTTGAAGGTAAAGTATAAAATGGGAGTGATAGCGCCCACTGCCTGACCGGTAATGGTTGCAAGAGCCGCTCCCAGAAGCCCGAGTTTAAAGCCCGCGATTAACACCGCGTCCAGAACGGCGTTGGTGACGCCCGCGCCGACTATTACTGCAAGTCCTAGCTTGGGTTTTTCGGCAAGCGAGAAAAAGCTCTGAAACACGTTTTGCAGCATAAACAGAGTCATACCGCACATATTTACGAAACCGTATAAAAGGCACTCGTCTAAAATGCCCTTCTGGTCGGCTTTTAAAAGTATGGCGAACGGGCGCAGGGTGAATATCCCCACGACCGTCATTACCGCGCCGAGAATTATGGTTGCGTATACGAGAAGCGAAAAAATCCCGCGCGCCTTTTTAACGTCGCCCTCGCCGAGCGTTTTGGATATGAGGGCGCTGCCGCCCGCGCCGATCATAAACCCGAACGAGGCAAAGCCCATAAGCACGGGCATTACGAGGTTGACCGCGGCGAAAGCAGCTTCGCCCGCAAAGTTTGAAACGAATATGCCGTCCACGACGCTGTAAATGGAGGTGAACACCATCATTATTACGGCGGGGTAGACGAATTTAATTAATTTTTTAAAAGTGAAATGTTGAGATAACGTATTAGCCATTTTTCTATTTTCGTGCCGATAAAACCGTAATTAAATCGGACAGAGGTTTAATTATTTTTGTTATTTCCGTGCGCGAGGTGTTTATCATCAGATCGTAACCGTCGCGCGCACCCCAGGGGTAGGCGGCGAGCAAGTCGTACAGCTTGGCTCTGCCCTTGTCGATTTCCTTAAAGCTCTTTAAAAGCTGTTTGTCGGTGAGCGTTTCGCCCTCTTTCGCGCGGGCGCGGCAGCGTTCGAGCTTGCTCTTTTCGTCTGCGTAGACGAAGATTTTCACGGGGTTCAGGTCGTGCGTTATCACGTCGGCGCAACGCCCTACGATTACGCAGTCACCCTTTTTTGCGATAGCTTTTATTACTTTCTGCTGGGCAACGAGTACTTCGGTGACGGTGTTGGGAGTGGGGGACACAAGTGGTATGCTGTGCGCAAAGCTGAACGCAAAGTTGGAAATCCTGCCGTTTTCAATCACCTTAGAAACATATTCCTCGTTTAAATTGGTGGTGTTTGCAATCTCTGCGATTATTTCCTTGTCGTAATATTTAAGTCCTAATTCGTCGGCAAGACGCTTGCCAAGCTCTCTGCCGCCGCTTCCGAACTGCCTCGAAATGGTTACTATCATAATTTTTCCCTCCTTAAAATTAAAACGCCCGTGTATTTCTACCCGAGCGCACTCGACATCTTTTCGACGTGCGTAATTGCGATTACGCGTCCTCCGATGACCAATATTATTATAGCTAAAAAATTTGATTTTGTCAATCCTTGGGGAACAAACTTTTGAGCATCGTGCCCAAATAGAGTACGGGAACTATGCTTATTTTGTCGGCATATTTTGCCACCGACTTCATATTTTTTGCGGGGAGAAGCACCCGCTTAAAGCCCATTTTCACGCACTCCTGCACGCGCTTTTCGGCGTACTGCACGGCACGCACTTCACCAGTCAGACCGACTTCGCCGAACACTGCGGTGTATTTGTCCACGGGCTTGTCGAAGTAGGAGGAGGCAAGCGCGGCGCACACCGCCAGGTCGCACGCGGGCTCGTTCAGTTTTATGCCGCCCATAACGTTTATGTACACTTCCTGCGCGGAGAAGTGCAGGTTGCACCGCTTTTCGAGCACGGCAAGTAAAAGCGCAAGCTTGTTGTAATCGACGCCGAGCGACATTCTGCGCGGCTGACCGAACGCCACCTTGGTAATAAGCGCCTGAATTTCCACGTTCATACAGCGGTTGCCCGTCTGCGAAGGGGTGACGGCGCAGCCAGCTTCTTCGCCGCGGCTCTCGGATAGGAATATGCCCGAATAGTCGTTGATGGCGATTATGCCCTCGCCCGTCATCTCGAAAACGCCCACTTCGGAAACGTTGCCGAAACGGTTCTTGACGGCGCGCAAAATACGGAAGTTTTCGCGGTTCTCGCCCTCGAAGTACAGCACCGTGTCCATTATGTGTTCCAGCACCTTGGGACCAGCCAGCGCGCCCTCTTTGGTTACGTGACCTATTATAAAAAAGGTTATGCCGCGGCTCTTGGCTATGCGCATAAGCTTGGTTGCACACTCGCGAACCTGCCCGACCGAGCCCGAAGAGGAGGATAAATCGTCCGTGTAAACCGCCTGAATACTGTCGACAACGCAGTACTCAACGCCGTCGAGCTCGCTTTCAAGATTGTCGATGCACGTGCCGTTCAATAAAAGCATTTGCTCGCCGCCGCAGCCTAAGCGGTCACAGCGCATTTTGACCTGCGAACAGCTTTCCTCGGCGGAAAAATACAGCACCTTGTGATTTTTTGAAAGGTGCGCCGAAATCTGCGTTAACAGGGTGGACTTGCCTATGCCGGGGTCGCCGCCCAGAAGTACGAGCGAGCCCTTTACGATGCCGCCGCCGAGCACGGTGTCGAACTCGGATATGCCCGAGGATACGCGGTCGTGCCGTTCGTAGGTGACCTGCGATAACGGCTTTGCGTGAGGTAGGGAGTAGACGCCTTTTTTTGCGTTCTCGCTTGCCGCGGGCTTTACGATTTCCTCAGCCATAGTATTGAATTGTCCGCAGGAAGGACAGCGCCCCAGCCATCTGGGACTTGTCGCGCCGCACTCACTGCAAACGTATACGGTTGTGTTAGTTTTAGCCATAAAATAATTCTCTTGTAATTTAAATATCAGAACCCGAATAAGTCGTCGTTCGGTTTTGTCGCCGATTCGGAATGTTTTTCCTGTATGCCGAACGTGTTTTCCAAAGCCTCAATAAGTTTCTTTTTGTCAACGTTGCAGGACTTTATATTAAAGCTTATGTAGCAATTCCCGTCTGCACCCGTAAGAATGAGTTCACCTGCTTTCTGCGTAATAGTATGCCTTGCAAACCATCCCTTATATACGGGTTGAAAGGAAGTCTTAATATTGTCGAGCCGTACATAACTATATCCAATAAAGGCAGACTGACGTATTTCACTGCCGTACATTTCGTCACCGACGATGACGAATTCCATTTGGGTTCTTGCGTCTGTTAAAACAGCAACACCCGCGCCTGCCGCGGCAACAGAGAACAGTGCGCAGGCAAACGAGGTTGCGTTTTTTGCCGCGTCGGCGTTATCGCGTTTTTTGCTTCCGCAAATGCCCTGAACGTAAATTCCGTTACCGAGATTTTTAAACGCCGCAATAACTTCGCCGCCCCTTTTATTCTGCTGGTTTTTAATCATATACGTGACTATGTTCGCGCTGAACAATGCAAACCCTGCAAGGGTAATGGCGGCGACTAAATCCCCAACCGCGCCTTTCGGGTTAATAGTTAAAATAACGGTCAGAGGAACAGCTGTAACCACAATAGACACGCACAGCAAAATTATAAAAATTCTTTTACGCGGATTCAACTTAAATCTCCTTTAACAACGCCGTGCAGTACACGCAAATTCCGCGCTTTTCGCCCACGAAGCCCAGTCCCTCGCACGTGCCCGCGGAGATGCCTATATTGCTTTCGTCAGCACCCGTAATAGCCGACAGCCGACTTTTCATACGGTCGATATACGGCGCAAGCTTGGGCTTCTCGGCTTGAATAGCGATTGAAAGTCCGCTCACTTTCAAACCCTTTGCGCCTATTATTTTGATAACTTCTTCAAGCAGTTTTGCGCTGTCCGCGCCCTTGTACTTTTGGTCGGAGTCGGGGAAGTAGTGCCCTATGTCGCGCAGACCCGCCGCCGACAATATCGCGTCCATAACCGCGTGCAGAGCTACGTCGCCGTCGCTGTGAGCAACCAAACCCGTATCGCAAGGAACTTTAACTCCGCACAGCATTACGAAGTTTTGCTCTTTGCCGAAAACGTGCACATCTATGCCGAAGCCGACTTTCGTGCCGTCCGTCAAAGCTACTTTTGCGGGGGTGTCGAAATCTTCTTTAAAGGTAAGTTTTTTATTTGCCGCCGAGCCGACGGGACAAATGCGAGCGGGCTTAATATAGCGGGAGTAGACCGAGCCGTCGTCGGTGAACGTTTCGCCGCTTTTCATAGCCTTTTCGTACGCTTCTTTTATGTCTTTTGTAATAAAGCCCTGAGGCGTCTGAACGGCGAAAACGGTGTTTCGTGCGGGGATATGTGCCGCCGAATTGTCGTTTTCAATGTAAACCGTGTCGGTTGCGGGCATTGCCACGATACCGCTTCCGTATTCTTTTACACACTCTATGCAGCTTAAAAATTGTTCGGGTAAAGTAAAGGGGCGTGCACCGTCGTGAATTAAAACGATGTCGCCCGTTACCTCTTTTAATGCCTTGTAAACGCTCTCCGTACGCGTTGCGCCGCCCTCGACAACCTTGCCGCCGAACGGCTTGCTTATCGCCGTTATTTCCGCCATATCCGCGGGGGAACTCGTAATTATAAGCTCCGACGGCTCGATTTTTGCTACGGTGCAGAGAGTGTGATATAGTGCGGGCGCACCGCAGAGGGGGGCGAGCAGTTTGTTTTTATCAAAGCCCGCGCGCTCGCCTTTGCCCGCCGCGCAGACTATAACGCTTATTTTCATTTATCTTCTTCCGCAGGTGTTTCGCCCTCTTCGGGTTTGGTTTCTTCCGTGGGCAGTTCCTTTTCCTCGGGCTGTGCGGGTTCTTCCTCGGGCACTTCCACGGGCTTGGGTGCGCCCGAAATGCCGACTACGTTGTCGACCGCCATAGAGAAAGCTATGCCCTGACCGTCCGTCTTTAAGCCCGCGTTGCGGTACAGCGCGTGCAGAACGTCGTCCTTAATCTCGGAGGGGACGAGGATCATAACTATTTCCTTGTCGGGCTGAATGGTAATATGGAAGAACTGTTCGGCTTCCTTGTTTGCCGTGCCGCGGGCGTGAATGACCGTGCCGCCGCGCGCGCCGACTTCCTTAGCCGCGTCCATAACCATTTCGGAATATCCCGCGTTTACTATACAGAAAACTACTTCGTAGCTCATTTGTTTTCCTCCTTGACGAACGTCCTGTTGTTACTTAAAAATCCGAAGATGAGTTTGCCGACTACGCTTGTAAGCGGAATGGTGTAGGCAATGCCCTTGCCGCCCTTGACCGTCTTGAACTTCTCGTCCAGAGCGTTGAGAGCGTCGGACAGTTTGTCTTGCTGAATGACGCTGAAAATCACGCTCTTTTCCGTGTCGGTCAAGCCGAGGTACCGCAAAGTCTTTGCGTCCGCCGTGCCGTTTGCAAGCGCAAGCACCTGTAAATTGACGTCGAACGACTGAATGAGGTCGGCGTAATATTCGCCCTTGCTGCGGCTGACTACGGTAACGAGCAGTTCGAGTCTGTTCGAGGTGACCGTGTTGGGACTGGCTTTGACGGCGCTCTTTTTATTCGCCGTCCGCTGTTTCAATTTAGTTTTTGCTTGTTCTATTTTAGTAGGCATATTTCAGTACCTTATTATTTGAAGTAAATAATCTGTTCGTCGTCCGCGGAGAGTATGCGCTTCATAGTAATGTTTGCGCGCACCTTTGCCGACATAACCGCCTTGAAGCCCAAGAGCTGAATTGTGATAAGAGGCGTCATTGCAACCATCGCCACAACGCCGAACGCGAATCCGTAAATGTTCGAAGAGCCGTTAGCCGTTTCGCACGCGCCGATAACGAGGGGGAGGATAAAGCTCGAAGTCAGAGGACCGGAAGCAACGCCGCCCGAGTCGAACGCTATCGCCGTGTAAATCTTGGGAACGAAGAAGGATAAGCCCAACGAAATGAGATAACCGGGGATAAGATAGTACAGTATGGAGAATTTGAAAATCATTCTTATCGCCGAAAGACCAATGGATATGCCGACCGCTATCGAGAGTGCGAGGAGCATTTCGATCTTCTTTACGCCGCCGTTGGTTATCTGTTCGACCTGCTTGTTCAATACGTGTACGGCGGGCTCTGCGAGGACGACCACCATACCGAGCACGAAGCAGAGCACGACTAAAAGCGTCTGGTTGGCGCCCGCAATCTGCGTGCCGATTTTAAAGCCGATGGGCATAAATCCGACCTTTACGGAAACGAGGAAGATAACCAGTCCGAAGAAGGTGTAGCCTATGCCGATGGCAATCTGAATGAGCTTTTCCTTGGGCAGTTTCAATATTGCAAACTGCAATATTATGAAGAACGCTACGATGAGCGCCAATGCAAGCGAAACTTCCTTTACAGTGTCGAGAATGGTGTGACCGAAGTTTGCGCCTATGTATTCGCTTATTGCGTATATGTCGGTGTTGTAGTCGCCCAGCCCGCCCTTGGTAGTAAGGGACAGCGCCATAACCGCGATAATGGGACCTACCGAGCAGAGAGCGATAAGACCGAAAGAGTTTTCGTTTGCGTCCCTGCCGCCTATGGTTGCCGAAATGCCCACGCCGAGAGCCATTATAAAGGGTACGGTGATGGGGCCCGTCGTAACGCCGCCCGAATCGAAGGAGAGGGGCAGAAGGTGGAACTTGCCGTTCTCCGCCAGAATAGCGCACAGCGCGAACAGCATCAGATAGAAGAACATTACGAGCATCGCAAGGTCTTTATGGAAGACGATTTTAAGAATTGCGATTACGAGGAAAATGCCCACGCCCACGCCGACGGTTATTATCAAAAGCCACTTGCTCAGTTCTCCGCCGCCTCCGGGCATAATTCCCTTGACCTGATTGCCGAGAACGGAAAGGTCGGGTTCGGCTATGGTT
>CAMWKX010000011.1 GCA_947174955.1 uncultured Clostridia bacterium
ATAATAAACAGCCTCTTTTTGATACTCGGCGGCATAGTCGTGTTTATGCTGGGTATGGAAATGATGGGCTCGAACTTGGAGAGGGCTGCGGGTAAAAATATCCGCAAGCTTATGGGCAAGGCGGCTAAGAACCGCTTTACCGGCGTAGGTACCGGCGCTGCGGTCACCGCGCTCGTCAACAGCTCCGCGGCGACCACCGTTATGATTGTCGGCTTCGTTAACGTCGGGCTTATGACCTTGACCCAAGCCGCTTCCGTAATTATGGGCGCGAACATCGGCACGACCATTTCGGCGTTCATTATGGCTCTTTCGTCGGCGGGCGGCGCGTTCTCGGTTACTGCTGTTTTTGCCCTTGTTGCGTTCGCCGGCTTCGTCGTAACGCTCGTAAGCAAGCAGGACAAAATCAAGCGTATCGGCAACATACTAATGGGTGTAGGCGTAATTTTCATCGGCTTGAACGTTATGTCCGGATCGGTTTCCTCGATGTTGAAAGACGAAGAAATAAGCGGCGCAGTGGAAAACGTGTTTATCTCCATAGGCAACGGAAAGGAAATTCTCACCTGGGAAATTATCGTACTGTTTATTCTCGGCGCGGTGTTGACGGCGTTAATGCAGTCGTCGGCGGCGCTCACCGCAATAGTTATTTCGCTTGCAAGTCAGGGGCTTATTACATTGCAGATGGCAATGTGTATAATTTTAGGCGCGAACGTCGGTACGTGTCTTACGTCGCTCATTTCCTCTTTCGGCGCGACGGTAAACGCAAAGCGCGCGGCGACGGTGCACCTTTTGTTCAACGTTGCGGGCTGTATAGTCTTTATCTTCCCCGTCGCGTTCGCGGGCAGGTTCATTGCAAAATTTTTAAATTCGTTCATTGCCAATACGGAATGGCAGATAGCCATTTTCCATATGTTCTTCAACCTCGTGACAACGCTGCTGTTACTGCCGTTTTTGAAGTGGCTTGTGAAGCTTGCGTGCGTGCTCGTGCCCGACAAGAAGGGTAAGGAAATCACGGAAAGCGGCGAGATACTCGACGAGCGTCTTCTCAAAACGCCCGCAATCGCCGTCGGTCAGGCGCGCAAGGAAATCGTGCGTATGGGCAACCTCGCGTTTACCAACTATAAGCGCGCTCTCGATATGCTACTCTCGGGCAATCTTGACGGCAAGGAAAAGTTCGACGAAACGGAAAAACAGATTAATTCTCTGAATAAATACATAACGCAGTTCTTAATCAAGCTTTCCTCGCAGGAAATTTCGGAAATCGACGAGCGGAAGGTATCTTCGTTTTATCACGTAACTTCGGATATGGAGAGAATTGGCGACTACGCCGAAAACATTACCGAGTACGCACAGCGTATGTCCGAGCTGAACGCAACTTTCAGCGCGCACGCCGTCGAGGAAATCAGGCAGATGGATATGCACCTTTCCGAGCTTTACAAGAACGTCGAGCTTGCGTTCGCCAACCACGATCTGAAGTATATGGCAAAGATAAACGAGGAAGAGGACGCTACGGACAATATGTGCAAGACGATGCAGCAGTCGCACATAAGGCGCACGGACGCGGGCAGATGTACTCCCGAGGCAGGCGCGGTGTACCTGCAGCTTGCGGTGAATATGGAGCGTATAGGCGACCATATGTACAATATCGCCAATTCGCAGAGGATATATCTTAAGGGTGACCGCAAGGGGCTCTGAGGCGGCGGAGAAGTTAAAATTTTTGCATTAAATTTTTAAAAGGGTGCAAAAACGTTTGACAATAAAGGGGATATCTAATAGAATGATAAAGCTTAGCGAAAGCGGTTACGTTATCGCGGGGTAGAGCAGCCAGGTAGCTCGTCGGGCTCATAACCCGGAGGTCGCGAGGTTCGAATCCCGCCCCCGCAACCAAACCGCCGCTTTTGACTACATAATGGCGACGTAGCTTAGTTGGTCTATAGCGGCCGGTTCATACCCGGCAGGTCGGCGGTTCGAATCCACCCGTCGCTACCACATAAACGATTACTGCAATAGCAGAGAATATACATAAATTTATACGGCCCGTTGGTCAAGCGGTTAAGACACCACCCTTTCACGGTGGTATCATGGGTTCGAGTCCCGTACGGGTCACCACGAAAAAAAGACACAGTTTGTTCTGTGTCTTTTTTCGTTGCGCCCCGCGCGGGAATGAAAAGGCAAATGCGGGTTCGTCCGCCCGCGTAGCGGTCGCACGAGGCGTAGCCGAAGTAGTCCCGTACGGTCAATTTTATTCAAGCACCCGGTACAGTGCTAAAGTGAAAATGAAAACTTGACTTATGTAAATAAAGATGTTAATATGTTTAAAACTACACATTTAGAACTTATTAATGAAAAAAGTAAGAAGCGCGAGTGGCGGAATATCTATTAAATATAAATCAGAGATATGCCAATGGTATAATATCGAATATCCAGAGAAAATACTGGGGCAAGTCTCGTTTCCATTCAAATCAAAGCTATATTATTATTTAGCTCTAACGTATAGTGATACTTATAATATTTCATTATCAATCAACAAAAACAACGAAATTATACTTACGCAAAGGGACTACAACCTTATTGATATAAATGAAAACAAAGATTTCATCTACTTAATTAATGAGCCCAAAAAAACTTTTGCGCAAATCAAAGACTTTTTATGTGATTTTTTTGTCGGAATGAAGGGTTGGAAAATAAATAATGAAAATTTAGCGTCAAATATAGTTATTATAGAAAATCCAAACGCACAAAGACGGTGTATTGTTAAACCAAGAAATGCGAAGCCTAAAAACGCATATGAAGAATATTGCGAACGAATTAAAAATCAACCGCCAACTGTACATTATACAGAATTCGGAGTACCAGAACCACTAGAGCCTTTTGATTATACTGCAACAAGAACTTATAGAGAAGAGCAAGCAAGTAGGCGTGGGACTTTTGGTGTTATGAGTAATGAAGGATACCCTTCTAAAAGTACAAATACGAAAAAGGAAAATGACAAATAGGCAAAATAAATTACAAAATTTAATTGAAGAAGCTATTGCAAATTTTAATCAGTTTGAGAGTTACTTAATTAAAAATGATTTAAGTGAACGTTGCATTTGCGCAAAATTTGCTTCATATGTAGAGAAAATCATTGCTCAATCCGAATTTAATGAATATTTGGTTGATGTAGAATATAATCGTGGATACAACGGAAAAGATTTTTATCCTAATATGCTCTATGGAAGAAAAATTGTTGTAGATTTAATTGTTCATAAAAGAGCTTATGATGATATACGAGGATATGACAATTTAATTTGTATCGAGATGAAAAAAAGTTATAAACATTTAGACTTAAGTCTGATAAAGAACGACTTAGAGTACTTACAAACGATAGTTATGGCTTCGGATATGAAATCGGTTTTATGATAATTGCGGAACAGGACAAAAATAACGACACATATGGTTTGCGTATAAACGAAACATTTTGCAATTCTAATAGATAGATTAAGATTTCATTTTAGGTTATTGATACTCCATAAAAATATAGCCGAACCACTATAAAGTTAAACTTTCTTGGGCAGGGTCACCACTAAAAAAGACACAGTTAGTTCTGTGTCCTTTTTTCTTATCTCTACGGGACTCGAACCCATAGGGGGTTGGCGTATTTCATTTTAAAACAACATTCACTTTCTTACCGAGGGACCGAAGAAGCCGTTGTATACGGACTTGCTTTCGGTAACGGACACGAATGCCTTCGCGTCCATTTTATTTATTATATCTCTCAGTTGTTTTAATTTGTCGCTGTTGGTTTCCACAAAAATCATATACGTTTCCGTGTTGTTGTTAGCGCCTTTCGCGGTTAATATCGTCTGCCCGTAGCCCTTTTCTTTCAATTGGTTTACAAGCTCGTCATTCTTGCAACTCAAAACTATCTGCACCTTAATTTTGGACTTGACAAATCTTTTGGAAAGAATTCCTCCGAGCAGAGTGCCGAGCGCAAAACCGAGCGAGTACGCAAGAGCAAGAACAATAGTATCGACTACGGGGTTTGCGATGGCGTAGTCCAGCGCCGCCTTGACGATCATAAACCAGAAGAACGCCTCTATAAAGCCGATAGGCGCGGCAATTTGCGGCTTACTCTTTACAGTAAAAACCGTTCTTATGGAAGAAAGACACATATCGACGGTTCTGCCTAATATAACGATAAAAAATACTGCGACTAATGGAAGTTGAGTTCCGAAAAACATAAGCTTATTCCTTTAAAGTAAATTTATTTATACAATCATTATACAGATAATTCGCTAAAGTGTAAAGATTAAATATTGATTATTATTATGATTTTTGCTATAATACGGGAGATGCTTGAGCTTTATTGGACTAAAAACGTCAATTTGCACAGAAAAGCCGAAATACTTATCGCAAGAAAGTTAGGTAAGCCTTTCGGAATAAAAAGAACGGAGAACGGAAAACCGTATATCGACGGCAACCCGCTGTATTTTTCGTTATCTCACTCGTGCGGTCACGCGGTTATCGCGCTCTGCGACAAGCCCGTAGGCGTAGATGTCGAGCAGGACGACAGACTGAAAAACTTTACTCATATTATGAGCAGGTTTACCGAGCGCGAAAGGGCTTGGATCGGCGATGCGTTATCATTCTTCTTCCTGAATTGGGTGGCGAAAGAAGCTTATATCAAGATGGTCGGCGGAACGCTTGCGCACTATCTTAAGCGGCTTGAATTTTACGACTATAAGCTTTATCTCGACGGTCGGGAAGTAGATTGCGGCTATGCCGTTACGGCGGATCTGAAAGCGGGAATATACGCCGTCTGCGCCGAGGGCTACACGCGTGAACAGCTTGCCGATTGCGCTTTAAAGCTGCTTCGGCTGAAAAAGGGCGAATATATCTGACGGCGCGGATTGCGCCGTAAAATGGAGTAATATGGGTACCTGGGGTGTGGGAATAACCGCAAACGACGATTTTCTCGATATAAAGGCTATGTTTTTCGACTGCTACTTCTACGGCACGCTGTCGGTTGCGGAAATCGAGAACTCGATAATAACTTATTCAAAGGACGGTATGTCCGTCGACGGCGGCGAATGGCATAACGTGTACTTTGCAATCGCTCTGTGCGAATGGAAGTGCGGGTGTCTGAGCGACGCTATCTTGCGGAAAGTCGAACAAATTATCTCGGAAGGCAAAGATATCGAGTATTGGAAAGAGCTTGGCGCCACGGAGGGGCATTGCAGGCAGCGTGAAAAGGCTCTGCAAAAATTCCTTACGCAAATTAAAAGCGTGAACGCAAAGCCGATAAAGAGGCGGCTCAAAAAGCGGTTCGAAATGCCGCTCAAAACGGGCGACGTGTTTGCCTGTTACAGCAAGGCAAACGGTTATTACGGCTGCGGCGTTGCCTTGCGGGTGTTTGAAAGTCCGCTTAAACCCTGGGAAGAGGAGTATAATTTTTATGCCGTCTTTGCAATATCTGCGCTGACTTCCGAAAAGTTGCCGACGGCGGAACAGGTTGTTAACGCCAACGTCAAAGACGTTTTCTGGAACGGCGGCTGCATAGGTTATAATTTGCCTAAAAAAGGTTTCGTCGTTCTGGGTAACGTTGCGGAGTCAATCGACGTCGATTACGCGCAATTCCGCGGCGATTTTTACCGCGGCTCCTACAATCGGCTGGCGGTATACCTGCGTAACAGCGGTCGTCCGTCCTTTGACGGCTTGGTTTCGCACGAGCTATATCGTTTACAGACTTTATGCGACTGTCCCGTATCGGACAAGCCTATGACCTTTCTCTTTTGCGAACGCGACATTATAAAACTGTCCGATTAAATTTAATTTCGTTTTACTTTGCCGCGGCGTTGTGTTACAATAATGCCGTCAGAATTACATAGGAGCAGACATATGAATTACAGAGAAGAATCGCTGAAAAAACACGCCGAGTGGAAGGGCAAAATCGAAACGGTTTGCAGAGTGCCCACCGACAGCCGCGAGGCGCTGTCGCTTGCGTATACCCCTGGCGTAGCGGAACCCTGTCTCGCCATTCAGAGGGAGCCCGAAAAGAGCTTCGAACTCACCCGCCGCTGGAATACGGTCGCCGTCATAACCGACGGTACGGCAATTCTCGGTTTGGGCGATATCGGTCCCGAAGCGGGTATGCCCGTTATGGAGGGCAAGTGTGCTCTTTTCAAGGCGTACGGCGGCGTGGACGCGTTCCCCATATGCTTAAAGACCAAGGACCCCGACGAGATTGTAAAGACAATTAAAATCATTTCGGGCTCGTTCGGCGGCATTAATCTTGAAGATATTTCCGCTCCCCGCTGTTTCGAGGTGGAGACACGCCTCAAAGAGGAGCTGGACATTCCCGTCTTCCACGACGACCAGCACGGCACGGCAATCGTTATGACGGCGGCGCTCATCAATTCGTTAAAGCTTGTCGGCAAACGCAAGGAAGATTTGAAGGTGGTAATCAACGGCGCGGGCGCTGCGGGCATAGCCATAGGCAAAATGATTATGGCGTGGGGCGTTAAAGACCTGACTATGGTCGACCGCTTCGGCATTATCTGCGAGGGCGACGAGGGCTTGAACAGCGCGCACGCGGAGATTTCCAAGGTGACCAACCGCGCGCATCTTAAAGGCAAACTTGCCGACGCTATGAAGGGCGCGGACGTATTTATAGGCGTATCCGCTCCCAACTGCGTTACGAAGGAAATGGTGGCGTCTATGGCGGACAAGGCTATCGTGTACACGTGCGCCAACCCCGTTCCCGAAATTCAGCGGCAGGACGCGCTGGACGCGGGCGCGTACATAGTCGGCACGGGTTCTTCCGAGCATCCCAACCAGATAAACAACGTGCTCGTGTTCCCCGGACTTTTCCGCGGCGCGCTGGACGTGCGTGCGAAAACCGTCAACCGCGAAATGATGATTGCGGCGGCGGAGGGGATAGCTTCGTGCGTGACGGATAAGCAACTTTCCCGCGACTACATTCTGCCCTATGCGTACGACAAGAGTGCGCACGACTGCGTTGCCAAAGCGGTGGCGGAGGCGGCAAGAAAGACGGGCGTGGCTAAAATTTAATATTATTAATCGGGCTTTAAAAGCGGCGACGGCAACCAACCGTCGCCGCTTTTTTGCTGCAATAAATTTCAAATATCGACAATAACGGTTAAAATGCGTCGGTTTTGTGACGGTATAATTTACTACGTAACAGCAAAATTTAAACGGATTCGCCCCTTTCCGACATTATTTGATAAAATAATATTTAATATTCAATAAATATTGTACAATAATCCCTTGACCTTTGTAAAAACGTGTATTATAATAAAATCACAAATAGATAAAAGGAGAAAATTGTAGCGGTATGCATAAAATAGTCATTCTGGAAAGTAACGAAGAATTTTTGGGCGAGCTGAGCAAATGCTTTGAGGAGCAGGCGGATTTTAACGTGTGCGGGGTCAGCGGCAGCGGAAGCGTGGGAGTGGGGCTTATCAGTCAGTACAAGCCCGACGTGGTCGTTCTGGACACGGTGCTTTCGGGCGAGGACGGGTTCGGCGTTATGAAGCACGTCAAGGAAAATCTGCCCTCGTGCAGTATCTTCGTGGTGTCCGGTTTTACCGACGACAAGCTCGTAAGCAAGGCGATTGCCCGCGGCGCAAAGTACTATTTCGTAAAACCCGTTGCGGCTTCGACTATATGCGACAGAGTCAAGGACGTTTTGGAGGAGCAGTCGACCGAATATATGGTTGCCTCGCAGGCGAGGGACAAGCGCAGGGTAAATTCGCTCGACGAAAAGATAAGCAATATCTTCATTTCAATAGGAATACCGCCGCACATTATGGGTTACCAGTATCTGCGCGAGGGTATTAAAATGACCGTTGCCGATCCGTCTATAATCAACAACGTGACCAAGCGGCTCTATCCCGAAATAGGCGAAAAGTATAAAACGACGGCGAGCAAGGTGGAAAGGGCGATAAGGCACGCAATCGAAGTCGCCTGGAACAGAGGCAGAATCGAGGCGATAAATTCCATATTCGGCGTGCGCGTTTACATAGGCGTGGAGCGTCCGACCAACTCGGAATTTATTGCTCTGGTTGCCGACAAGCTCATTTTCGAGGGGCTCAATTAAATTACTCAAAAAACTTGCGCGCGGCGGCGTGAAGATGTATAATCATAGCGATATGAAAGTTAATCTTCAACCCTATGCAAACAAGAAAATATGCGTAGCCGTCTCGGGTGGCAAGGACAGTATGGCACTGCTGCACTACCTTAATGCGCACGCAAAGGAATACGGAATTACTCTTTCGGCTCTCAACTGCGACCACGGTATGAGGGGAGAGGCGAGCGAGCGCGACAGTGCGTTCGTTGCGGCATATTGCGGGGGTAACGGCATAGAATTGCACTCTTTTAAGGTTGAAAAGGGGTATTTTAAGAACGAAGTCGGCGCGCGTATGTGGCGATTGCACTGCTATAACGAGGTATTGAACGAGGGTGCGGCTGATTTTATTGCGACCGCGCATCACTTAAACGATAACGCCGAAACCGTGCTTTTCAATCTTGCGAGAGGAACGGCGCTTTCGGGTATGACGGGTATAACCGATTTGCCTGCGCTGGGACTTATCCGACCGCTTATCGGCTGTTCGCGCAAAGAGATTGACGAATATATAGAGGAAAATAATATCCCGTTCGTAACCGACGAAAGCAACTTTACGGACGACTATACGCGCAATAAAATCAGGCACAACGTACTGCCCGCGCTGGAAGAGGCGGTGCCCGGTGCGACGGGCAGTATCTTCCGTTTTTCGCGCCTTGCCGACGAATACGACGAGTATTTCAAAAGGCAGGCGGAAAAGATTTTGGTACACCGACCTGTGCACGGCTTTCTTATTAAACCCTGTGAAGAGCGCGTGATTTTCCGCCGTGCAGCTTACGAATGCGTCGCCGGGTGGTTGCAGTGCAAGGATTATACTGCCGAACACTTTGATAAGCTTTACGAATTGCAGTCGATGGAAAACGGCAAGAAGTTTGAGTTTTTAGGCTTGACCGCAATCAAGGAAGAGGGCGGCGTGGCAATCGTTCAAGATTATATGTTGAAATTCGAAGCGGAGGGAATGCCGTTCAGGTACAATTTCGACTGGGATTGCGAGTGCTATTATATGGGTCAGCTTGCGTGCGCCGAGTACGAGAAGTATCTGTCCGACGCGCTGGAACTCATTGACCCGAACGTGCCGACTAAAATTTTAAAATACGACGTGGACAAGATACCTGAAAGCGCGGTTATCCGCTTTAAGCGCGAGGGTGACAAATTCACCAAATTCGGCGGCGGAACCAAGAGCCTTTCGGACTATCTTACCGACAAAAAGGTGCCTCAGAGTCTGCGCGCCACCCTGCCTTTGGTGTGCGACGGCAGCGACGTTTTAATAGTGGGGGGAGTGGAAATTTCGGACAAAGTCAAGTTGGACGACAGCACGGAAAACTGCGGAGTTTTTATCTGCGCAGACCCGTTTAAAATGAGTTAAACGGCATATATATGGGGGTTAATTAAAAAAATGCATACTTTTTTAAGGGCTGTACATACTAATCGTACAACTTTAAAGGAGTAATTTTAAATGGTCATTGCAAATTTAATTAGTTACGTACTGGTGCTTCTCGGCGCCGTTAACTGGGGACTTGTCGGCATATTCGACTTCAACCTGGTAGGCTGGGTATTCGGCGGAACCCGTTCGGTAGGCGCGATTATCGTCTACGTGATTTTGACAATTGCGGCAATCTGGCTGATCATCTCGCCCATCGTTACGGGCAGAGGTCTGTTGCTTACGATTGACCCCGAAAGAAACCACGATAAGACGGTCAGCGAAAAGTACTGAGAATAACAAAAGAGCCTCGCGGCAATTCAGCCGCGAGGCTCTTTTGTTATGTAATTCAATCGATAGTCGGTTGCTCTTCGGGAAGCGCCTCCTGCTCGTCCGTAGCCGCAACTTCAAGTGCTGCAAGCACCGCGGGCGCTTCGGGTTCTGCGGGAGCTTCCGCCCCGCGTTCCGCAAGCTTTGCAAGCACGACCTTGCGAAGGCTAAGGAAAGCGCGGTACAATCCGTAGAACGCAAAGAACAGACAGACGTAAGCTATGTAAACCAAAATCACGTAGAAGACGTTTATGTGCCTGAACGCGCCGCCGAGGGGGATAAGGTTGGGCACTGCGAACGGCAGGGGATTTACCTGCGTGAAAGCATAATTCGGCGGAGTCATATCGAAGGGCAAGTCCGTGTCGGGGTTGATACCCTCGCCGACGCTCAGACCCATTCTTGTCAAGAAATCGGTGACCAACGCGCTGGACACGGCGGCAATGATAATTACCACGCAGTAATAGATAAGCGGGATAATGCAGTCTTTGATAGCAAATCTGTAATGCCCCAAAGCCGAGGGCAGAACGCACAGCGCGAAAAGGAAACAGTGCGTCAAGCAGAAGTACAGAATGGAGTGACTTGCGAAAATGCCGTAATTACTCATACTGTCCTTGCCGAAGTAGACGAACACGGTCAGTGCGCCCACGGCGTGGATAAAAAAGGAAATTGCGTACAGCACGCGCTTTTTTAAAATTACGGAAATGCTCGCGACGTACACGCCGATATTGCAGATAAACAGCGGCAGGCACGCAAACACCGTATAGTAAACGTTGTAGCCGTCGCCCATAACCATACTGTCCTTGCTGTGGTATTGCAGCAGAAGCGAGATGGCGATAACCGCAAGGTACTTGTCCTGCTGTTCGCGCGTCTTGTTTTTTAAAAAGTAGTACAGCCCGACGGTCGTGCCGACAAGTACGCACAGCGCGAGGAAATGCCATAAAGTAAAATTATAAAACCGCAGAAAGCTGTCCGCGGGCACCTTGGAAATATCGAAAAAGTTTTCGAAGATATTCAAGGGCATAGAAAGAAGCAGTGCGAAGGGGAGGGCGATAAAAGACATCGCCTTAACCTTAAAACCGTCGCGCACGAAGAAAAGAGCGCAGCAGGCGGTCAACGCAACGTTCTCTGTAAAGAATAAAGTAATATTGAGCCACTTGGGGAAGCCGAGGTTGATTTTATTGAAAATCTCCTGTGCGGGCGTGTCCGCGGGGGGAACAATATTAAAAAAGTCGTTGAAAAGACAGCAACTTAATATAATAAATAGGGGAAGCACGTATTTGACGACGTCGGCAAAGCGGCGCACTCCGAAGAAGACCGCCGCCAAAATCAGTAAAATTCCCGCCTTTTTGACCCACTGGCTCAGACAGAAGAAAAAGCCGTAGGACGAAAAACGGTTGAAAATATAGTAATCGCCGACGGTGAAGGTTAAAAGCAGAGCGCACACGGCGCATATCCCGGCGCACGCGTATAACCCTGTGCGGGCGAATTTTTGTAAAGTCGTCTGTGTCATATCACGGAAATTATATATATAATAATTAATTATGTCAAACGAAAAAGACAGACAAGATTTGGCAGTGCGGACCGCCCGCAGAGGGCAAAACGGGGGCGAAAAAGTGAAAAATAGGTGAAAAAAGCAAAATATTTCCAAAAATGCCTACTATTTTGTAAATGGTATTGTTGACACATTTCGGAGCGTGTGATAAAATAAATCGTGGATAATAGCCCGTATTGGGCGTATTATGCAATTTTATAATGTAGAAAACATTTTCTTAGTTTTTTAAGGACGGTGTGAAATATGAGTAGCGAAAACAAAAAGACAAAATGGACGAAAAAGTTCAGGGCGGTGATAATATCACTCGGTCTGGCACTTGCCGTTGCGATAGGCGGCGCGTTCGCCTTACTGGGGGCAAGTCTTTCGAACAACGGCGAAAAGCTCGGGGTCGGTCTCGGCGAGCCGGTCGTTGCGCAGGCGGCGAACGTAAACAACGCTTCGACGTGGAATACGGCAATGGCAGGCACGGGCGCGATATCCATAACGCTTACGGGCAACTGGACGGCGACCGCGGGTACGGCTGCCACCAACTACGTGAGCAGCTTCGGCACGGGCACGTATTTTAAGGACGGCGCGCTCTACATACCTTCCGGCAAGACGGTTACCTTAAACCTGGGAACCTACACGCTGAACAGAAACCAGACGGCGATTGACGCGATCAACGGCTGCGTTATATATAATGAAGGTACGCTTACCATAAGCGGTACGGGTACAATTACCGGCGGCTGGAACACGAACGACGGCGGCGGTATTTACAACGCGGGCACGCTGACGATAAGCAGTGCCATTAAAGTCATTAAAAACAAGGCGCTGCGTGACGGCGGCGGCATTTACAGTGCGGCAGATTCCACGCTGACCGTTTCAAACGGCACGTTCGGCGGCAGTGCGGCGAACAAGAACACCTCCGGCAGATACGGCGGCGCCATAGGCGGCAGTAACTGTACCGTAACCATTTCTGGCGGCACTTTCAGCTACAACGAAGCTAACAACGTGGGCGGTGCAGTATATATTGCCTCCAACAAAAAATTAACCATATCGGGCGGTACATATTCATATAACACTGCGTTGACGAGTCACGGCGGCGCTATGTATCTGAACGTAAACGGCGCCAGCTCGACCCTTTCGGGCGGCACTTTCAGCAACAACTCGGCAACGGCCAGCGGCGGTGCTATCTACCTCGGAGCGAGCAGCCAGAAGCTTACCATTTCGGGCGGCACGTTTACCAACAACACAGCGGTGAACGCGGGCGGCGCTATTTGCCTTTATCGCGGAAACGTAGATATTACGGGTACTTCCGCGAAGAAGATAACAATGACGGGCAACACCGCAAGATACGGCGGCGGACTTTATTTCGAGTCTAACGCAACTACTCACACGCTGAATACGACCTATCTCGAAGTAAAGGACAATATCAATTACGAAGCCAGCGACGCGGTTTGCGGAGGCGCCGGCGTGTATTTGAAGAACGGTACGGCTAACCTGAAGACGGGAACGGTAATAAGCGGCAACCACACCGACGCAAAAATGACCAACGTAGGCGACTACGGCGGCGGTCTGTACATAAACGCAACTATCACAACCCTTGACGGCGTCACTATGGAGGAAAACCACACCGTATACATCGGCGGCGCCGTATACTCCAACGCGCTTACGCTTAACGTAAAAAATTCAACGTTCAAGTATAACTATGCAAGTCAGTACGGCGGCGGTATTTATACGAAAAACACCACCGCAGGTTCCACGTTTACCGTAGAAACCTCAACCTTCGACCATAACGGTATCGACAAGACGACGGGCACCACGAAGGTTATAAACGGCGGCGCAATTTATGCGTACAACCAAACCAATACCATCAAATCGGGTACTTTCAATCAGAACTCCTCGAACGGCAGCGGCGCAGTGCTGGCTTGCGGCGGCGGTACGACGTACAAGAATATTATCGGCACCTCGGGCGGCAAGGATACCGACATTAACTGTACCTATAACTTTGCGAACGGCGGCGGTGGCGGCGTTGCCGCGTTCTGGGGTACCACGGCAACGGTATACTGCGGCACTTATACGGGTAACAGCGGCACCTCGGGCGGCGGCGCCTGGTATTCGTCGGACGACGGCGTGCTGACCGTACACGGAGGTATATACACTAATAACGGCGTTATAAATACCGATAAAGGCGTAACAAAGATATCGTCTCTCGGCGGCGTTATCTACGGAAACGTCGACACTGCCCAAGACCAGTATTCGAAAGTAACGGTAAACGGCGGTACCTATACGGGCAATAACGGAACGAACGGCGGCGTTTTCCATACCAGAGGCGCTTTGACCGTAAACGGCGGCACGTATAAAAATAACACCGCAACTTACGGCGCGTTTGCATACGCTTACGGCACCTCTGCCGTGGTAAACACGCATCTGACTATAACGGGCGGCACTATCGAAAGCAATACGGCTGCGGGCAACGCCACCAACGGCGGCGGCGCGGTTTACGCAATAGCTTATACTAAGCTCACCATAACGGGCGGCTCGATAAAGAATAACACCACCACGCTGACTACGGCTAACCTGGAAAAGAGCGCGGGCGTAGTGGCTTTGGGTTCGCTCGAAATGTCGGGCACCCCCCAGATTTCGGGCAATAAGCGCGGCACTACGGCGGCAAACCTGTATTCCGCCAGTGCGATAAATATTACGGGCGCGATAACTGCCGCAAGCTTTAAAGTGGCAACGCTGAACAAGGGCGTTATAACAAGCGGCTTTAACTCCAAAGGCAAGTTGTCCGCAGTCGGCACCTGTTTCACTTCCGATTTGGGCACGGGTTACAGCGTAGCCTATTCGGGCGGCGAAATTATAGTAACGCAGGGAGCCGCTTCGGGAACGCTGTTAATTACGCCTTCGATAAATACCGCAGCTCTCACCTACACGGGTGCGAGACAGACGATAGTTTCGGGCTACAACTCGTCCACGATGACTATATCAAGCGTAACATTACAGCGCTTTACCACGACGGCGCAGGCAACCTTGGGAACTGCGACGACAACTCTTTCCAATACCACAAACGCGTTGGGCTATTCGATATCGGGCACCGATATCCAGGTAACCGAAGCGGGCAAATACACGATCGTTCTCGCCGCAAAGACGAGCGGCGCAAAGTGGGTGGCTAAGGACGGCACAACGACTACCGCCAACCAGACTCTTACCGTTACTGTCAATAAAGTATATGATAACTACGTTGTCAATGAATTAACTTACGATTATAACGGCAATTCGAGAAAGGCGACGGTGGAGAACGCTTTCCCGTCCAATACGACGGCAGGCTTCGAAAATATAATGGGCGCTACGCGTACCTTTACTTATTATAAGGGCGGTAATGCGGCGGCAAACGTGGTGGCTTCACCCGACGCTACATATCTCAACCACGTGGGGCTTTACTACGTGCAGATGACGCCCACGTACGTGAGCGACGCGGTTGCATACAACCACTTTGTTCCCAGCAGTACAAGAAAAATAAACATCCGTACTATTGCGGTTGCGGGTATTACGGCAACGGTTACGACGGCTGAGAGCGCTCTCGTTTACGACGGAACAGCCAAAAAGCCTGCGTTTACGTTAGCTTACAACGGCGTTACGATGTATACGTGGAACGGCACTAAGTCGACTACCAACAACGCCACGACTAACGGCTCGCTTACCTATACCGTAACGTACACGGACAACACCGAACCGGGTACGGGCACTATATCCATCAATATTACCGCTGCCACCAACTTTACCCCCGGTACCAAAACGGTAACGTTCACCATTAAGAAGATATCGGTTGCAAGCGGTACGATAACGGGTACGCCCACGTATACGGCTTCCAAGGTATACGACGGCACTGACACGGTATTAAACGTAAAGGTTAATAACCTTAAAATAAATATAAGCGGTATTACCATAAGCGGTATCGTCGGACTTTACAACAACGCCAACGTGGGTACGGGCAAGACGATTACGTTCAAGCTTATACTTACGGGTACGGGCGCGGACCACTACGACGCAAGCTTCACCAAGACGGACGGCGCGATAACGCAAAAGAATATCGCTACGGACATAACTGTCGGCACGATAACGGCGCCGACGTATAACGGTAAGGCGCAAACGCCGACTCCGACGGTAAGCAATACAGCGAAGAACAGTACGCAGTCGTCAACGACATTGACGAAGGACACGGACTACACGCTAGCGTATAAAAATAATACGGACGCGGGAA
>CAMWKX010000012.1 GCA_947174955.1 uncultured Clostridia bacterium
ACGGTAACGCTGTACGCTATATGGGAGCCTAAGCCCGTAACGGTAAAGATTACGGCGGGTGTAAGTTGCAATGCCGCTCATACGCTGCAAAAAGTTGAGGGCAACGCGCTCGCCCGAAAGCAACACGCGGATATCGCCCGAAATCATAGCGAGCCTCTGCCCCTTTTTCACCTCGTCGCCGTCCTTGACGAATATTTCGACTATGGTGTGCTCGTCCAAAAGCTTGAACACTCTCTCGAAAACATTCAGACCGCAGATTACGCCGTCCTGCTTGCAGATAAGCTTAACTCTGCCCCTCTTGTATTCGGGCATTACGGAATTGGTGGTGACGTCCTCGTTGCCGATGTCCTCCTCCAAAGCCTGCTTGATAAGTCTGTCCATAATAAGTTTTTCGGTCAAATCGTTCATCTTTTATCTCCTTTGAAAAGTAAGTTGGGGTCGCCGCCCGCCTCCGCGGTCTCCACCGCCTTGCGCAAATCTTTCTTTAATAAGTTCAACTCGTGTTTATAACCGCCGTACTCTTTTTCGGGCTTCACGCAGTCTCCCTTTTCAAGCGGACTGTAATTTTTCGCTATATCCTCAGCCGCCCGCTTTGCAAACAGCAGACTTTCCAGAAGCGAGTTGGAAGCAAGCCTGTTTTTGCCGTGAACGCCGTTGCACGCCGTTTCACCCGCCGCGTACAGCCTGGGCATAGTCGTCGCGCCGTTCAGATCGATATGAATACCGCCCATAAAATAATGTATGGCGGGCACCACGGGAACGGGCTGAGTGAAGACGTCGTACCCCTCCTGCGCGCACCTTCTTACAATCTGCGGGAAGTGACTTGCAAGCTCCTCTTTGGGCACGGGACGCATATCCAGCCACACGAAATCCGTACCGTCCTTTTCCATCTGCGCAAGCACCGCGTTCTTGACAACGTCGCGCGGCTGCAATTCGTCGGTAAACCGCTGAAAGTTTTTGTCGAGAAGTATCGCACCCTCGCCGCGCACCGACTCGGAAATGAGGAATTTTCTGCCCTTCTTCTTAGAATACAGCACCGTGGGATGCACCTGAATATAGTTGATATTGTCTACCTGCACGCCGTGCCGAAGACTGATTGCCACCGCGTCGCCCGAAACGACGTCGAAGTTGGTCGTGTTGCCGAACGCGCCGCCCACGCCGCCCGTTGCAAGCACGGTGTAGTCTGCGTAAATATTTTTGGTCGTCTTTTCCTTGATATCGTATACGACGACTCCCGCACACTTGCCGCCGCTTTCTATGATATCCAGCATAACGTTGTACGGCGCAATCCGCACGTTTTCAAGCTTTGAAACCTTTTTCATAAGCTTGCCCGCAATTTCCTTGCCGGTGCAGTCCTCGTGAAAGAGTATGCGCGGCGAAGTGTGCCCGCCCTCGCGGGTGAACGCGTACGAGCCGTCGGAATTTTTGCGGAATTTCACACCGCACTTTTCAAGGTCGGCAATGACTTCCCGCGAACCTTTAATCATACACTCCACGGCGGCGGGATTGTTTTCATAGTGCCCCGCGCGCATAGTGTCGTTGAAATATTCGTCGTAATCGTAGTCGCCGCGGAGCATACATATGCCGCCCTGCGCAAGATAGCTGTCGCTTCTTCTCGGCGTCTTTTTGCAGATAATAAGCACCGATTTGTCGCGCGGCAGATTGAGCGCGCAGTTAAGTCCCGCAACACCCGCACCGACTATTACAATATCGTATTTTTGTTCTGATGCAACCATAAGTGTACAAAGTATACAGCAAAAGTTTACACCTGTCAAGTCTACTGTAAACCTTTTTAATAAAAAGTTGGCAAAATTTGACTTCGACAGTATAAGTCAAAATTTTGCGTGATTTATTTGCGGGCGGGATAATAAGATAGCGTGTAAGGAGAAAAACAATGAAAGCAAGTCAGATTTTTTGTATGCAGATTGCAAGCGAAGACAAAAAAAAGCGCGGCTATATCCTGGCGATCAGCTGCGTTAAAGATATGGTTGAGGGCTATATATGCTGCGACGAACGCGAAAACGAGTTCTTTTCGGAGAGCGCGGGCACTAAATTTTCGGGCGATGCCGCAACTTTTTCGGTAACGGGCAAGGAAAACAAAAAAGGTTACCGCTTAAAATTAGGCGTACCCCTCTATTCCGACGCCGGAAAATTTTTGGGGTATATCGACGACTTTACTTTCAAGGGCAACCGCATAGTTTTCGCGCACTCGGGTAAGCGCAAGTTCACCTTTAACAGACTTGTTTTAAACGACGTTGCAATATTAAAGAGCGACGACCGTTCCGCCGAAATTGCCGCAAAGGATATGTTTATCGGCGCTATTTGCGGAGCGTGATTTATAAATCGTATTTAGCCATAAGTTTAAGCAAAGCGTTGAACATTTCGTTCAAAGACTCGCCCTCCTGCGCGGAAAGCACGCCCTTTACCTTCAAAACGGTGAGGGCGGTTTTTATTTTTTCCAGCTCCTGCCTGTCGCCCCTGCCTAAATTTTTAAGTAGCAGTTTGTCGGAAATGGAGAGCGCGTGTTCGAGCCTCACCTCACTGTTAACCACGGGTTGCGGAACTGCCTGCACGGGCTGCGAAGGGCGCGGCGGACGGCTCTGCGCAACGGTCACGTTTGAAACGGGCTGTTGAACCTTTTCGGCATTGCCCGCGCGCTTCACCTTAAAAAGCGACAGCAAGCCGTATACCAAAAACCCGACCAGCCACACGGCAACTGCGGCGGCAAGCGAGTTTTCGAAAGTAAATTCGGTTAAAAACACGGCAAGCGTGACGGCGGCAAAGGCGTTGACTACCCACATAAAAACCCGCTTGTCGTGCGCACGCAACCTCTTTGAAAATATGCAGCCAAAGAGCGCGGCAAGAACCACGAAGCCGAACGCCGACAAATCTATCACGGCAAGCAGAGCGAAGTCCGCGCCGCCGAACTGATTGAAAATGGTTTTAAAAAACTCGGTCACACTTTCCATACGTGCCGATTATAGCCCGTATTTCCGTGCGATAACGCGTGTATTTTGTCTTAAAATAAATCAATCTGGCGGCAGGCGTGAATGTTGACGATTGTGCCCGAAACCGCGCCGTCGTCCAGCCCGTAAATCTTGCACACCACGCTTTTATACAGCGCGAGCTGAGGCAGATATTTGTGTTTGAGATACTCGTCGCCGTGCGAGGTGTACTTGTAGTCGATAATGTGCGCCGAAGTGATTTTACCGTTTTCGCGGACGATATGCAAAAGGTCGATTGCGCCCTGCACGATTACGCCGTTTCCGTCGTCGCCGCACGCGTTTACGCTCACCCCGCCCCCCTTAACGGCAAGATAATCGGCTGACGGAAGCCTGCACACAAACTCCCGCTCTCTGTAAACCTCGCCGCCGTCAAGCCCTTCGAACGCGGGCATTTTCAAAATGTTTTCAAGCCGCTCCGCGTCTAAAAGTCCGCTTTGAATTACGGTCATAAGTCCCGCATTTACAAAGCGTTCTATCTGACATTTTATACCCGCAACGTCCTTAATTTTAAAGTCGCAAAGCTCTAAAAATCTGTGATAGGCAAGTCCCGCGTCAATACCCGTATCGCCGCCGCTTTCGAACTCGTCGTCAAACAGAGCTTCGCCCGCATTTTCGCTGTCGAGAAGTCTTAAAAGCTGCGACGCCGAGCCCTTGACGGGCAGTTCCACACCCAGTTCGAAGGGATAGCTAAACTCCGCAATTTCACGCAGCTGCTCCGCAAGATTTTCATCCGCACGGGTAGTGTCAAGCACCCTTTTCACCTCGCCCGAATTTCCTTGGAAATTGCGTTCAACGGGCAATATTCGGGGGGTAAACGCTGAAATATCGAATAAATCGGCGTAATTTTCGGCAAATGCAGCCTTAATTTTATCGTACGTTTCCGCCTTGCTCGTGAGCACGTGCAGAGCGTATTTCGCGCGGGTGCACGCAACGTAAAACAGGTTGATTTCGTTGCTCAGTTCCTCCCGCTCCTTCCTCGATTTATAAAGTCGGCGTAAGGTGGTCGTGCGGTAGCTTCTGCCGCCCGAATAGCAGCGGGGCGCAAACCCGAAATCGTCGTCGAACGGCATATCCGCCCTCTCGTCGCCGCCGAAGCCAACGGCAATATCGGCAACTATCACGACGGGGAATTCAAGCCCCTTCGAAGCGTGCATTGTCATAACCTTCACGCAGTCGGAAGAGAGCGCGGACGAGGCGGTGACTTTGTTTCCGCCCGCCTTGATTTTCGCAAGGAACGCGCCGAGGTACAGCTCTCCCGACGGGGCCGCCGCCTCGCGCTGCAACCGCCTCAGCGCAATGACCTTTTGCTCGGTATCGAACGCCGACGAAAAGCCCGGAATGCGCATAATTTCGTCGATTACCCGCGCCGCGCCGCAACTTTCGGAAAAGGTACGCAGACTGTCCGCGCGCTCATAAAACGCACGCAGTTTTCCAGCGAGCGCGTCCCCGTTTGTTTCGGCGTAAAGTCGGCAACACTCGGTAAAGCGCAGTCGTTTATCGTTCTTGCTCTGCGTGCCGTCCGCAAATACGCGCACTGCCGCAAGCTCGCTTTCACATAAATTGCCCAGCGGCGATAAGAGCGACGTAACGAGAGGCACGTCCTGTTCGCCGTTGTCCAAAAAGGACAGAATATCCAGAAGCCGCTTTATTTCCGGACGGTCGCAAATATTGACCTCCGCCGCGCCCGCGACGGGATATTTTTCGTTTAACGCCCTTATGATGCCGACCGCGCACTTGTTTGCGCGCTTTCTCGTCAGCACGCAGATATCGCCTGCCTGCACCTTTTTGAATTCACCGCTGTCGGCGTCGTAATACTCTTCTTTGAGCGCCTCTTCAACCAGCGACAGAACGGCAAGCCCCTCGGCGGTGTGCGGCTTTGCCACCGCCTTTTCGGCTGTGACGGAGTACACACCGTCCGCCTGTCTTTTCTCGCTTTGCCCGCCGTCGAAAAGACAGATCTCCGCCTTGCCGCGGTTGCCCGCATACCTTGCTCCGCCGCGCATTGCGTGTCCGTCGGAATAATCGAACTCGCACACGGGCGGGCGCATAACCGACGAAAACAGCGCGTTTACAAAATCTATAACGCCCTCGCCGCTACGGAAATTGTCTGGCAGAACCACGTACTCGCCCCGCCTGTCCACCTGCTCGCTCTTCTCGCGGAAGAAACGCGAACGACTGCCGCGGAAGCCGTAAATAGCCTGCTTTAAATCGCCCACGCAGAAAATATCGCCGCCCGCAACCGCGGAAATTATCTCGTCCTGAATTGGGTTAACGTCCTGATATTCGTCGACGAAAACATACTTATACTTGTCGCGGATACCCTCGCGCACGTCCGCGTCGCTCTCTTCGCCCGACAAAAGCGCCAGGGCAAAATGCTCCAGATCGCCGTAGTCGAGCTTGCCTTCCTCGCGTTTAACCCCGTCATATGCCGCAGCGAACTTCAAAAGTACGGTGCAGAACGCGTTTGCGACCACGCCGCTTTGCATATAGCGTTCCCTTTCGATATCTTCGCTTTCGACATCTTTTGTAAAAGATTTGTACTTCTTTTTAACGCCGTCGACAAATTCGGTAAACGCCGCGTCGGCTTCGGCGACCTCAGGCTTGACCCTCGGCTTTACGGCAGTGCACAGCTTGGACGGCAAAGTATACGGATTGCCGTCCGTGGCGGCGCGGCAAAGAGTTTCGCGCATTTCGCCGAGTACTTTCAGATACCCCTCCGCATTGACCGCGGGATGGAAATCTTTGATAAAATCTTCGATAGCCGAGGCAAGCACGGCGCACTTGTCGGCAAGCGTTTTGCCGTACGCACGGCTCACCCTCTCAAAGCCATCGGCAGTAAACGTGTTGCTGCGTGCGTTGTCTATAAGTTCCTGCCAGCGGGGGCGCTGTCTGACCTCGTCGTACGCCGAATAAAGAAGCTCCCTGAGCGCGTTGTCGCTGCGCTTTTTTCTCAGCTTGTCCAAAAGGGTGTACAAATCCGCGTCGTGCGATTTGTATAGTTCGTCGAACAAATCGTCCATAGCACGGGCGCGCAGAGCCGACTGTTCCGCACCGTCGGCAAGCACCTCGAACGACGCGTCGACGTTCAGCACGTAAAAGTACGTGCGCACCAGCCGCGCGCAGAACGAGTGTATCGTGCTTATGTCCGCCGAATTGATTTTCGAAAGCTGTAAACGGATATTCTCCCGCCGCGCTTCGTCGTCGCAGTTCAGCCTTTCAATGAGTTCTTTTCTCAGTTTTTCCTTCATCTGCGCGGCGGCTTTCTTAGTAAAAGTGACCGCGAGCACGTTGTCAAGGCTCGCACCCTCTTCCAAAATATCGGCGAGCCTCTTTATCATAACGGTCGTCTTGCCCGCGCCCGCAGAGGCGGAAACGAGCACTTCGCCGCGCGATTTTATCGCTCTTAACTGTTCGGGTGTAACGCTCATTTTTCCAACCCCTCCGACTTTTGCGCACGCACGACGGCGGCGACCGTCTTGCAATCGCACGCGACCTCTTCCCTTTCACCGCGGCTGTCCCTGTCGTACCCGCAGCAGCCCGCAAACTTACAGTAATCGCACGCACCGCCCGTGGGCGACGGCGCAATTTCACCGCCGACAAGTTCCTTTGCTCCCCTGTCGGCAAGCAGTTTTGAGTATTCCAGAAAGTCGGCAAAATCCTCCCTCGTCATCGCCTTGTCAAGCTTTCTGCCGTTGAGGTACGCACCGACGTACGCGCTCTTTTCCTTGTCCTTTAAGGAAGTATCCGAGCTTTTAACGACCTCTTCACTTCCGTCCATAAATCCGCGCAGTGTGAACGCACCCGTGCCGTCCGCCGAATATTCGACGTTGGCGGGGAAATAGTACGCGCCCGCCGCGCGCCGACCCTCCGCCGCCGCGGAAAGATAGAGCGGCAGCTGCAGTTTCAGCCCCATATAATACGAGGCGGGGCTGTCGTCGATAGAACCCGTCTTGTAGTCGATTACACGCACCATATCCCCGCTGCAATCGATTCTGTCAATCCTTCCGCCGACGTCTATTCCGCCCTCAAGCGCAACCTTACAGCGGCTCTCAACCCCCTCGACGGTAAATGATGAATTTTTGAGCTGTTCGTACATACCCTCCGCCACGGTCTGCGCCTCGCTTACCAGCGCATCCGCCGCGTACTCCGAACCGCCGTCGTCCGACGATACAAGATAGCTCGCCCTGGCAAGCAGTTCTTCGGCAATAACTTTTGCCGCCGCGGCGCACTCTTCCTTGCTGTCAAAATCATTGAGTTTACCCGCGACGTCCTGCAAAACGGCGTGAATAAAGTTGCCCGAATCGAGGGGGCGGAATGCGCCCTCGCGCCGCTCGGAAAGCCGCAGCCCCTGCTGCATAAACGCCTTGTAGGGGCAGGAATAATAGGTTTCGAGCGCGGTGGGCGAAACGCTGTCGCCGTAGAGCGCGCGCATATCCTTGTCGACGCCGCCCGAAGGTTTAACCGTCGGAATATGCCCCAGCGTTTTCAGATGGTTGTAGACGGCGGCAATGCGCCTCTCGCCGTAGTCCTTGTCGCCGCTTAAATAAAAGTCGACGTGTTGCAGGGCGGGCGCGGGTCGGGCGCACGCGTATGCAAAATTTTCATAAGTTGCGCTGAGCGCCTTGACCGGAACTGGCTCCACTCCTCTGCCGCCGACAGTGAAAAG
Source organism: uncultured Clostridia bacterium (assembly GCA_947174955.1). Classification (GTDB taxonomy): domain Bacteria; phylum Bacillota; class Clostridia; order Christensenellales; family Borkfalkiaceae; genus Coproplasma. The sequence continues at coordinate 7,672 of CAMWKX010000012.1, forward strand.
CTGTCTGACGTATTCGACCGCCTCGCTCACGCCGCACTCCTCGCCGCCGCTTCTCAAAGGGTATATGAGGTAGAGCTTTTCGGAAAACGCGCTCAAATTGAGCGCGGTGATTTCCCTTACGCGCCTGTTGACTTGTGAAATTTTGGGCGACACGGCGATTTTCAGTTTTTCGAGCGAGGTCAGCTCGCCGTCGGTTAAAATAGCCGTATCCTGAGATGCGGCGGGCACCGCGTCGGTCAGTCCGCCGACGAAGAGCACCTTGCTGCCCGCGTTGGCGCACGTGGATAAATCGCCTATGAACACCGCGTCCTGTTTGGGCTGAATGAGTGAAATTTCCGCGGCGGTAAAGCCGCTCTTTAAGATTTTAATAAATTCGCGCACGGAAAATTTTTCGCCCGCGGTCAGTCTTTCCGCCTCGGCAAGCACCTTTAAAACTTCCTGATACGCACGCCGCGACATCGCGCCGACCGAGGCGTAGCCGCTTCTTTCGGCGTTGTCCGCCATCTCCGAAAGCCGCTTTTCAGCGTTGAAATTAATAAGCAGTTTGCGCACGGCGTCGCACAGTGCGCCGCTGTCTTTTTCGCGCACGGGCAATATATTCAAGCCCTGTACGAACGACTTTCTCCCCCTCTCGACGGCGGCAAAATCTATGCCCTCTTCCTCGCAGATTTCGGGATTCGCCTCTTTCCTCACACCCCCGCGGAAAGATGCCGCGCGCATAAAATAATTGACGAACATATCCCTGTCGGCGCGCAGATTTCCACCCTCTTCAGTGAGCGTAAACAGCGGCGAGGAGAGTGCGGCAAGCACGCTTTCGGGGCGGCAGCCGTCCGCCGCGCAAGCTAGATAATCGAGAATAAACGAACACACCGAGTGCGACGCAAGCGGGTAACGCCTGTCCACGTACATAGGTATTTCGTACTCGCCGAACGCCCTCTCCAAGGCGGGCTGAACGGCGGGCAGATTGGGAAGCATAACCGATATTTCACGGTATCTTACGCCTTCTTCTTTTACGCATTTCAATACCTGCGCGGCGATAAATCCGCACTCTTCTTCCTCGTCCGCAGCCTCTAAAATCTGCAATTGCCCCCCTACTATGCCGCATTTAACGGCTTTTTTGTAGCTTTCGGGCTCGAAAACGTACCGCCTTATCTGCTCGGCGGCGGGCGCTAACCGCGAGGGGACTTTTTCGATAAATTCTTTGCAGAACGCGCCCTTGACACCCTCTTCGCGGGCGATGTTTACAAAGCTCGTCCACGCTTCGTTTACGTACTTCTTTTCATTGCCGCCTATGAATACTCCGTACACGTTATCGGCAGTCTGCATACACGCGCGCACGCAGTCGGCAACCGACGAAGTGAACGCCTGAAAGCCGAGAAACACCACGTCCGCCCCCGCAATTTCGGGCGACGATTTTATGACGTCGGGGAGCTTTCGCAAATACGCGTTTCTGTCGATTGCCCCACGCTCGGAGAGGTAATTCATATACTCCCTATACAGTAGTTCCAGATCGTGCAGTTTGCGCTTTAACAGCTTTCCGTCCGCCTCGATGCCGCTCAAATCGTCCGCGGAAACTTTGGACGAGTACAAAAGCGCAACCGTATCGTAGACCTCCTGCGCGGCGCTTGCCGCCGACAGCCGCTTGAAAAGCTGCAGCTTGTCGCGGTTGGCTTCGATGAGCTTGCGCATAGCCATAGCCGACCCCTCGGCGGTCAGCACGTTGTCGCACGCCCCCGTATGCGCAGTCAGAAAGCGCGAGAGCGTATAAACCGACACGGCGAAAGTGCCGCCCACCGCGTCGCAGACGGCGCGCTCGGCAACCAGCGACAGACGGTCCTCGCAGAACACGACGAGCCGCCGCCCCTCGTTGCCTCTTCTCTCGGAGTGAGCTTCGACAATCTCTTTAAATTTTTCAAGCCCCGCCGAAAGGCACGGCACAACGTAAACTCTGCTCATACGCGTTTATTATATCATACCCGAGGCGAAAATTTAATTATTTAACGCGCAAAAGTTTTTACTTTCGTAAAAATATGTGTTATAATTCTGGCTATGAAAACTTTTAGTAAATGTCTGGCACTTCTTTTGGCGGTCGCGGGCGCGGCTACGATTACGGGCTGTGCGAAAAACACGACCAACTACAAGACTGCCACAACTGCCAACTGGAACGTGAGAACCTCAACCTCGGTTGAAGATAACAGCTTTGAATTCTGGCAGAAAAACAAGGAAGTAGCCACCTATTCGGTTACCTTTAAGGAAGGCACGAACGACTCGTACGGGGTATCGTACAACTGTTCCGACGCGACCTATTCCACCGCGTTTTATATGCTTGCCGAATACGACTGGGCTACCGATACCATAGAGGGCTACCGCACGGAAGAGAGCGAAAAGGAGCCCGTTTACGTTTACGAAACGTCGCTCAAAATAAGCGGCAGTTACCAGGTTAAGCCCAACGGCGCGGTGAGGGCGTTCGACGACGAGCTTATCACCAAAGCTTATTTCCGTCCCGCGGGCAAAAATCTGCAACCCGTTTACTCTTATCAGAAAGTCAAGAATACCGCGCCCGCCGCGCTTACCGGCGGCATAGATTCGGTTTACGTCCGCACCGACGAAGAATACAAGACTTACTACAACAAACGCTGCTCGGAGGCAACCGTAGAGAAATACGCACGCCAAGAGAACGGCAGCGACTACGTTTTAAAAGAAACCAAAAAAATCGGACTGAGCTCCTCTTATTCCAACTTTGACAACAGTCAGCTGAGAGCGGCGGCACGCGCGTTCACCCTTTCGGGCGGATCGTCGCGCACCTTCTACGTTCTCACCCCGCAGAACGGCGGTTCGCAGTCCGTAACGGCAAGCGTATCCGGCCCCGTGGAGTTGGGCGATAACGACGCGCAGATTATTGCCGCGCTCAACGGCGCGCCCGAAAACTATATCTTCTTCGACGGCACCGTCGCCGACAAGAAGGAGAACGAAAAGGACAGAAATATCCGTTACAATGCGGTATCCTTCTCCATTAACCAGTCGCTTAAAGGCGCGACGCCCACGGTCTGGTATTCGACGGTAGAGAACAACGACCTGAACAGCACGAGATGCGTGATGCTGAAAATGACAACCCCGCTCGCTTTCGGTATGGGCACTTTAACCTACACTTTAAGTTCGCTCGGGCTCGAAACTATTGAGTAATACTAATTGAAAAGCAAAAACGCCGCGCGGCTTCAATCGAAGCCGCGCGGCGTACTCTTTGTCGTCTTATCTCTGAATTTCGTAGTTCTGGTTCATAAGCTTGATGATGCTTTCCTCGTCGTCGGTAATATTGAAATCGCCGCGCATCGTGTGCTTGATAACCGAGGAGGCAACCGCAAAGTTTACGATATCCTCCGCCTTCATTTCGCGCATCAGCGCGTAAATCATACCGCTTGCGAACGCGTCGCCGCCGCCCACACGGTCGAGAATGCTGAAACGGAAAGTATTGCTCTCGTACGTTTCGCCGTTGTACCACATAAACGCTTTTAAGCTGTTTTCACTGCCCGAGTGCACGTAGCGCACGTGTCTTCCGATAGCCTTGAAATGATATTTATCGTGCAGAGCGCGGAAAATTCTGTCCTGCTCCTTGTACGAGGGATTCATCGTCAATCCGTCCTTCATATCCTTGCCGTCGGGACCGGGCAGATTTATGGGCTCTATGCCGAAAAGCACGTCGACGTAGGGCAGATATTCGGTAATGCAGTCGCGCGCTTCCTGCCAGCCCCACAGCGCCGAACGGTAGTTGCAGTCGAACGAAACGGTCATTTTAAGCTCTTTCGCCGCCTTTAAAGCCATCATTATAAGCTCGCGGCAGGTGGGCGACAGAGCGGGCGTTATGCCGCTTAAATGCAGCCAGGTAAAGCCTTTAAGCTTCTGCTTGAAATCGATACCCGAAAAATCGTATTTCGAGAACGCCGAATCCTTGCGGTCGTAGGTCACCTTGCTGGCGCGCACGCCGAAGCCCTCTTCCAGAAAGTAGATGCCCATTCTTCCCTGACCGTAAATGCAGGGGGAACAGTGAACGTCGTTACTGCGAAGATAGCGTATAGCCGCCTTGCCGATAGACGAATCGGGCACGACGGTAAAGTACGAGCTGTCGACACCGAGGTTGGCAAGCGATGCCGCAACATTAGCCTCCGCGCCGCCGTAAGTTACCTTAAACTCGTCGGTCGTACGGATTTTTTCGTTATTGGGGGGCGAGAGCCTCAACAAAAGCTCGCCCATAGTAATAAATTTCTGCTTTGAAACGTCCATAATTTTTCCCTTTACCACTTATCGGGCGAGGATATTATATCATACAAAAGTCAATTTGTACATACCTATTTTACGAATTTTAAAACTTCGTCGAACATTTTGTCCCGCGTGACCGTCGTCTTGAAGATTATCGGCTTGTCGCGCAGGGTGGCAAGACTCTTGGGAACAGCCATCGCCGTCGCCGCGTGCAGTCTCTTTATGCCCTTGAAGCTGTCGCGGACGTCGTTGCCCGTAACCGCGTATAAAACGTCCTGCGGGAACTTGTAGGGGTTCGCCGTGGAAACGACTACCATTTTGGTCGTGTCCTTCTTATTTTTGTGCGCCCAGTCGTTTGCAACCTTCATCGCGCAGCCCGTGTGCGTATCCATAGTGTAGCCCGTGTCGCAGAACAGATCGTACACCGTTTCCACTACCTCGTCCTCGTCGGCAAATCCGCCGTCGAAGATTTCGGCTATCGCCTTGCGCTCCTCCTCGGTGATTTCGTATACGCCGTCCTCTTTCAGCTTTTTCATACGCTCGGCGGTCAGCTTAAAATCCCTGCCCGAAACCTCGAACAAAAGCCTCTCCAAGTTGGACGAAACGAGAATATCCATCGACGGCGACATAGTCTTATAGAACTCGCGGTGCACGTCGTACTTGCCCTTTGCGAGAAAGTCGGTTAAAATGTTGTTCATATTGGAAGCGCAGTGCAGTCTGCGGACGGGCAAGCCCATACGCTTTGCGTAGTACGCGGCGAGGATATTGCCGAAGTTGCCCGTGGGCACGCAGAAGTCAATCTCCTGTCCCATTTCGATCTGCTCGGACGAAACGAGGTCGAGATACGCCGAGAAATAGTAGGCAATCTGCGGCGCCAATCTTCCGAAGTTTATCGAGTTAGCCGAGGACAAAAGCGTGCCGTGCTCCTTTAAAGCCGCCGCGCATTCCTCGGAATTGAATATGTTTTTGACCGCCGTCTGGCAATCGTCGAAATTGCCCTTGACGGCAACCACGTTGACGTTCTTACCCTCCTGCGTGCACATCTGCAACTTCTGCATAGACGACACGCCGTCGTCGGGATAGAACACCATAATCTTGATACCCTTCGCGTCCTTAAAGCCCTCTAAGGCGGCTTTGCCCGTGTCGCCCGAGGTTGCCACGAGTACGAGAATTTGCTCTTCGACGCCACATATGTCGCACCCTTTCCTTAAAAGGTAGGGCAAAACGGTGAGCGCCATATCCTTGAAAGCGCACGTGGGACCGTGGAAGAGTTCGAGAACGTAAACGCCGTCCTTTATCTTTACGAGCGGCGCGGGGTCGTCGCCCTCGAACTTTGCATAAGCCGCCTCGCACGCGGATAAGAGCTCCTTTTCGTCGTAGTCGTCAAGGAACTTATAAAGCACTTTGGCGGCGCGTTCGGGATAGCTCATACCGATCATTTCGTCCAGTTCTTCCGCGGACACTTGCGGGAATTTTTCGGGCACGAAAAGTCCGCCGTTATCGGACAGTCCCTTTACGATTGCCTGTGCGCCGGTTACCTTTTCCCCGCCTCTCGTGCTTATGAATTTCATAGTCAATTCTCCTGAATTATAATAAACGGCGCCACTTAAAAAAAGCGGCGCCGTTGTAAAATTTAATTTACACTCAGCAGTACTTGGCGATAAAATCGGGCAACTGTTCCTTTTCGCAGCTGCAGGTTATCGTTAAAACAAGTCCGCTCTGGTTTGAAACCTTTTCGAGCATATAGAAAGTTGCGGCAAGATCTTTCAACTCTTTGCCTGCAATTCTCGCAATGCCGTCTAAGTATACGTATTCGATATCGTAGTTACCCGCAATTACGCCTTTTACAAAGCCGCAAAGCGCGTCCTCGCCGGCAACGTTGTACTCGGTAACGTTGATGAATCTCACGGCGCGGATAACGTCGTGAATGTAGCGGTCGGTATCGGTCACGAACACGCTTAACCCCTTTGCCGAAGCTGCGTTGGAGTTAGCAAGCTGAATAATCTGTTTGGTTTTGCCCGCGCCCTTAGGTCCGCAAATAATTTTTATCATTTATAGAAATCCTCCTTGATAAGTTTATAAAAACTTTCTTTTATAATATTTTATCATAAAAAGGGGGATTTTCAATACCTTTTTAAAAATTTCCGTCCGAAAATTTAACTTTACTTCAATTGCGAAGCAAAATGCGCTATGCGGCGCAGTCCTTCGAGCATATCTTCCATAGAAAGCGCGTACGAAAGCCTTATCGCGTCGTCGTCGCCGAAGCATATGCCCGGGGTTGCGGCAACCTTTTCGTGGGTTAAAAGCATATCGCAAAGATTAAGGCTGTCGTGCACCTTCTCGCCGTTGTACGACTTGCCGTACAGATTGTAGCAAAGTAGCATTACGTAGAACGCGCCGTCGGGCTTTACGTAGTCGAAGCCGAGAGGCTTCATCTCTTCAAGCACTTCCAGCATCTTTTCGCGGCGCTCGCCGAACGCCTTGACCATATCGTACATAGGCTGCTGGTCGCCGTCGAGAGCGGCAATCGTAGCGTACTGCGTCATCGTGTTTACGTTGGAAGTCGAGTGACTCTGGAAGGACGCGATAGCCTTTGCAATGGGCAGGGGCGCGGCAAGATAGCCCAAGCGCCAGCCCGTCATTGCGTACGACTTAGAAACGCCGTTGATAATTATCGTGTTTTCCTTCATTTCGGGCGAAACCGCCGCGATAGAGAAATGCGTTTCGCCGCCGTAAATGAGTTTTTCGTAAATCTCGTCGGCAAGCACTATGAGGTTATGCTTTAAGCAGACCTCGGCAATGTCGCGGATTTCGCTCTCGGTATAGACCGCGCCCGTGGGGTTGCAGGGGCTGTTGAAAATGAGCATTTTGGTCTTGGGCGTAATCATCGCCTCTATCTGCGCCGCCGTAACCTTGTAGCCGTGGCGCGGAGTCGCGTATATGTATACGGGCACGCCGCCGCAGCTTTTGATAACTTCGGGGTAGGTCAGCCAGTAGGGCTTGGGTATAAGCACCTCGTCGCCCTCTTCTATCGTTGCGAAAATCGCGTTGAAAATGGAGTGCTTTGCGCCGTTGGATACGATAATCTGCGCAGGCTCGTAGTCAAGACCGTTTTCGTCTTTGAGCTTTTTGCAGATGCTCTTTTTGAGCGCGGGCAGACCCGCCGCCG
>CAMWKX010000013.1 GCA_947174955.1 uncultured Clostridia bacterium
TACACATCCGAAAGGGGTGTAATTTTTTTGTACGGAGACCCATTATGAAGGCATCAACAAGGGCTAAAATTACTTTCGAGTGCACGGAATGCAAGCGCAGAAATTACGACAGCTACAAGAATAAGCGCAACGATCCCGACAGACTTACCATTTCCAAGTACTGCCCTTTCTGCAAAAAACATACTGAACATAAGGAATCCAAGTAATGGCTAAGGAAAAGGGTAAAGAGAAAAAACCCGGTCTGGGCAAGAGAATTAAGGACGTTTTTTCCGAGCTTAAACGCGTAACCTGGCCCACGTTCCCCAAAGTCTTAAAGGCTACGGGCGTGGTTCTTATCGTCGTGCTCGTTTTCCTTGTGGTTGCAACGGGTATAAATCAGGGCTTACAGGCTCTGCTGCAACTCATTACGCAGGCTTAAAAGGGGGCGGATATATGGAAGAGAAACCTTGCTGGTATATTCTGCACACCTATTCGGGCTACGAAATGATGGTCAAAGATTCGCTGTTCCGCCTTATCGAGAACAACAACCTCAAAGACCAGATTTTCGACGTTAAAATCCCTATGGAGCAGACCATAGAGGAAAAGAACGGCAAGCGCAAGATAGTCGAGCGCAAGCTTTTGCCCTGCTACGTGTTTATCAAAATGATTTACTCCAACCAGCTCTGGTACTGGGTAACCAACACGAGAGGCGTTACCGGCTTCGTAGGACCTCAGGGCAGACCTATTCCTATGAAAGAGGACGAAATCAGAAAGATGCGCCTCGAAGAGGTTGTCGTAGACGCCGATTTCAAGGTCGGCGATACGGTCAATATCGACGCGGGCCCTCTGGAAGGCTTCGACGGCGTTATTACCGAGCTGAACGATTTGTCGCAGAAGGCAAAAGTAAACATTCAGATGTTCGGCCGCTCTACGGACGTAGAGGTCGAGTATATACAAATAAAGAAAATAGAGGCATAACGCCTTTGTTATACGTGGGAGAACAGATTAAATCTTTTCTATGGTCTGTTCGTTACTACCACGATAGGAGGAACATTTAATTATGGCTAAGAAAATTACTGCGGTAGTTAAGTTGCAGCTCCCCGCCGGAAAGGCTACCCCCGCGCCCCCCGTAGGTTCTACGCTCGGCCCCCACGGTATCAACATTCCCGGTTTCACCAAGGAGTTCAACGCCAAGACGAGTGCACAGGCGGGACTTATCATTCCCTGCGTTGTCACCATCTATCAGGACAGAAGCTTCACGTTTATTTTAAAGACGCCCCCCACGCCCGTACTTATCAAGAAGGCGTTAGGGCTCGAAACGGCAAGCGCACGCCCCAACAGGGACAAGGTCGGCAAGCTCACGAAGGCTCAGCTCGAAGAGATTGCAAAGACCAAGATGCCCGATCTTAACTGCAACGATTTAGAGGCAGCTAAGAGTATGGTTAAGGGCACCGCGCGCTCTATGGGTATCACCGTAGAGGAGTAAGAAAGGGCTTATTATAAGTCTTTTCAGGTGGGAGAGGGATAAAAAATTCAAAGTCGACCCCTCGGATGAACCACACGGAGGAATTTAAAATGAAAGTAGGAAAGAAGTACGCGGAAAGCGTAAAATCATACGACCGCACCAAAGCATACGACGCGGCAGAGGCAGTTAACCTTGCACTTGCAACCGCAAAGGCAAAGTTCGACGAAACCATCGAGCTTCACGTTCGTTTGGGCGTTGACCCCAGACAGGCTGACCAGCAGGTCCGCGGCGTTCTGGTATTGCCCAACGGCACCGGTAAGAACAAGAAGGTTCTGGTTATCGCAAAGGGCGACAAGGCTGACCAGGCTGCGGCTGCGGGCGCAGACTACGTAGGCGCGGAAGAGATGGTACAGCGCATTCAGAAGGACAACTGGTTCGATTTCGACGTTGTTATTACCACCCCCGATATGATGGGCGTTGTCGGCCGTATCGGTCGTGTCTTAGGTCCTAAGGGCTTGATGCCTAACCCCAAGAGCGGCACGGTTACTATGGATGTTACCAAGGCGGTCAAGGAAGTTAAGGCAGGTAAAGTTGAATACCGTCTGGATAAAACGGCTATCATTCACTGCCCGATCGGCAAGAAGAGCTTCGGCACTGACAAGATTGTCGAGAACTTCAACGCGCTTATGGAAGCTATCGTAAAGGCTAAACCCGCTGCGGCAAAAGGTCAGTATATCAAGAGCGTTACGCTCACCTCGACTATGGGTCCCGGCGTAAAAGTTATTTACAATAAAGGTTAATTAAATTTAAAATTAAAATCCCCGCGGCAAATGCCGCGGGGATTTATGTTATTTATCTCTGCCAACTAACTCGTCTAATGAAATATTATAAAAGTCCGCAAGTCTGATACAGTCGTCTATTAGCGGTAAGTGCTTACCGTTTTCGTAATAGCTCAATTTGGGTTGTGAAATACCCGTTGCTTTTGCAACTGCACTTTGCGATAATTCCCGTAGTTCTCTTTGACTTTTTAATGCTTCGCCTATATTCATAGATTTATTATATAAAAAAGTTTATAAAAGTGCTTGCATTATAAACTTCTTTATGTTATTATTAATATAAACAAGTTTATAGGGGTTATAATATGGAAAAACAAAAAACGGCGGTTATGCAAATGTTTTACGGACAGAGGGTGGACAGCGATAAGATAAAGTGTTCTCCCGAGTATGACGAATGTTTACATAAAGCAATCGAATATAGTAGCAAACTTTGCGAAAAACTCAAAGATATGCCCGAAGTAATGGAACTGTTCACACAATACAACGACTGGACTGACAGGGCGTACGCATTGGAAGTAGACGCGTACTATGCCGAAGGTTTTAAGTTCGGACTGCTTATAGGCATAGAGGCGGGCGAGAGCAAGTACGAATAGACAAACGCCCCGCGGCAAATGCCGCGGGGCTTTCGTTTTATAATTGTTTAATCAAAAGAAAGTGCCGCGAGCTGCTTCCTTGGTTTCCTTGTCGGCAATGAACGGCAAGCGGGTGGTATAGCCTGCTTTTGCCGCAACAATCATCTTCGTAGGCCACGAGAAGATATCGCTGTTCCAGGTGTTTACCGTATCGTTGTAAACCTCGCGTGCGGCGGTGATTTCGCGCTGCAAATACGAGTTCTGCTGCATAGCGTCGGCAAGCTCCTGATGCGCCTTTAAGTTGGGGTAGTTCTCAACTACGAAGTTCTTCAACGCTCTGCCGTAAGCGTTAATCTTGTCTGCACACTCGTTACGCGCTTCGTCGTCGCTCGAATTGCCCGAACGCAGAGCCGCGATTTCGGTGAAGGTGGACTTATCCAGATCGACGGCCTTGTCTACGAGGCGTGCGCAGTTCTGTAAAATCTGAACGCGCTGTTCGAGATAGTTGTCAATCTGCGAAGCGTCGTGCTGTAATTTCTGTTGAAGCTTTTGCAGGTAGCTGCGCGCCTTGGTCTTTAAAATGCACCATATGATACCGCCGATAATGGGGGGCAGAAACCAAATGATGATTTCAAAGAACTTGGAGCCGCCGCCGACTTTTACGGGCAGTCTTTTCGCAATTACGTTCACGTCGTTGCCTTCGCTCATAGTGGGGTCGTTGAGTTCGTCTAATTCATTAGCCATAAAATTTCCTCCAATGGTTAAATTATTTTATAAGTTCATCAATTTGCTCATCGAACGGCGCGTTCTCGTCGTTTACAAGACAGCACAGTATTCCGCGCCAGAACGACGCCGTGCCGAGCTCCGACAGAGTGCCGCGCAATACGCTTTCTTCCTCGCCGTCGTTGAACTGCTTGTCGCTTAAAGGCAGTTCTCTGAGCTTGACTACGCTGTCGCGCTTAACGGGTATATATTCGTCCCAGGGCACGGGTACCGAGTGCATTCTGCCGTCGCCGCCGAACACCGATACGTAATCTACGCGCGGCTCGATGCGGTATGCGTACGCGGTAACTCCTACCGTGTCCGATTTGCCTTCCTTATTTATAAGCCCCGTCTTTAAAATCGAGGGGGTAGCCGCGTACTCGCTGGCAAACTCTCTGTAACCGAGCTTGTTAACGGCTACTTCCGCTTCGTAGCTTGACAGGTTGCGGGGATAGTTTTCGCGGTATATGTATTCCTTGGGCTTGTGCTGCTGATAGAGAGGCACCGAAAGGAGGGGCGCAAAGTCGAAGTAGAGCGACTTGAAGTACGACTTGTTGAACGAAAGGAATTTTTCCTTGGCGTCGTCCACGTCGTAGGAGAAGTAACGCCTGTAATCGGCGTTCATATCCCAGTTTGCCGAATGCTCGCTCGATATAAAATTAAGGCAGCCGCGCTTTAAGAAAATGAAATCGTCGCCGTAGTTGACCTTGTCTTTCATAAGATCGAGCATATTTTTCTGCGCGAGGGGGGTGAACATAAGGCGGAACTGCACCTCGTTGTTTCTGTCGAACGCGTTGAAAAGCACGTCGAATTCCTCGTTGCCCATTACGGTGAAGTTGTTCTGCGCGTTGTCAAGAGCCTTTGTCTGCTGTTTTTTGATTTTCTTGAATTCCGACTTGACCTTGCTTGCAAGCGCTTTTTCCGAAAGGCGTTCGGCGTGTGTCGGCTCGTGAGAGAAGACTAAGTCGGGCGCCGCCTCGTTGCCGTAGATTAAGCGGGTCTGTTCGGAATAGACTGGCTTGGGTTTGGTCACGCTTGCCGTCAGTACCTGAGAATGGTGCTGCGTGTGAACGTGTCCCTGGCTGTCCCTGTAAGTCGTCGTCCAGTGTATGGTCAGCGTGCCCGTGTATACGTAGTCGATAATGCTCTCGACCATTTCCCTGTCAACGACGAAGGGATTGCCTAAAATTTCGCCCGTGAGTACGGCGATAGTGGAGCGGTTGAGGTCGTCGTTATCGCCTAAGCCGTACTTGCCGTTCAGATAGTCGTAGCGGCGCATCGTGAAGTTGGGGTCGATTTTCAGAAGGGGCACGGTCTTTTCGATGAGCTTTCTTGTCGCGTCGCTTTCGAACAGCGCGTTCAAAGGTCCCATCTGCGCCCAGGCTTCCTTTAAAATGGCTTCCGCCTCGGCCGAGCGTTCGGAGTAGAGCGCGTCGGTTTTCTTAATCTGCTTAACCAGTACGAGGCAGATGACAAGCAGCGAGACGATCGCCGCCACCGAGCCGACCGGAAGCGTTACCGCACCCGCGAGAACCGTTCCGCGAACGATGAGATATATGCCCGTGCACGCGGCGATTATGCCGATTACGGCGAGCACGATTAAGAAGTTGCGGAGCGCCTTTTTGCCCGAAAGCTTGCGGGCAGTTTCCTTTGCCAGCGCGTCGGCGGCTTTATATTTCTTTACGGTACTGCGGTTCTGTTCCGCGTCTATGCCCGACTTTGCAACAAGTTGGTCGAAGTAGCCGCGGGCGTTCGCGTCGAATTCCTGTTCGTAAAAATCGTTATAGGCTTTAATTGGTTCGAGAAGCCTGTCGTCGTTCATTTCCATCCACCTTTTTAAATCAGAGGAGCTCAAAAATTTTATCTAATTTAATTATAGAATGTTTTCCGACAAAATGCAACATTATTTTACAAAAAAAGCCCCGCGGCATAATTTACCACGAGGCTGTTTTACGTTAATTAAAGGATATATGCGGGGTAATTACCCTTTTAAGCTTGCCGCAAGCTCCTCATCGGTGGGAATACGGTCGGTCATTTTTCCCGAAAGGAATTCGTCGTAAGCCTTCATATCGAAGTAGCCCGTGCCAGTAAGTCCGAACACGATAACCTTTTTCTCGCCCGTCTTTTTGCACTCCAACGCGGCGTCCATCGCGCCCTTTATCGCGTGCGACGATTCGGGTGCGGGCAGAGTGCCTTCGATGCGCGCAAACGTCACCGCCGCTTCGAACACTTCCGTCTGCGCGTACGATTTCGCCGTCATTAAACCCTGGTCGTACAGCTTGGAAAGAACGGGGCTCATACCGTGGTATCTCAGTCCGCCCGCGTGGTTGGCGCTCGGCATAAAGTCGCAGCCGAGGGTGTACATCTTTGCCTGAGGGCATATTTTGCCCGTGTCGCAGAAGTCGTAGCGGTATTCTCCGCGCGTGAGCGAGGGACAGCTCGCAGGCTCCACGGCTATAATCTGCGGGTTGGACTTGCCTTGCAGTTTGTCCGCCATAAACGGCGCAATCAGTCCGCCGAGGTTGGAGCCGCCGCCCGCGCAACCGACTATAATATCGGGCGTTCTGCCTATCTTTTCAAGCGCGGTCTTGGTTTCAAGTCCTATAACCGACTGATGTAAAAGCACCTGGTCGAGAACCGAACCGAGAACGTAGCGCGTCTTGTGTTCGGGGTCTGAAACCGCCGCTTCGACCGCCTCGGAAATTGCACAGCCGAGCGAACCGAGCGTGTCGGGATGTTCTTTCAATATGCGCCTGCCCGCCTCGGTGGTCGTGGAGGGAGAGGCGATAACGCTCGCGCCGTAGACGTTCATAACGTTGCGCCTGAACGGCTTCTGTTCGAAGGAAACCTTGACCATATACACGTGCACGGGCATACCGAAGTACGCGCCCGCCATTGCAAGCGCCGTGCCCCACTGACCCGCGCCCGTCTCGGTGGTGACCGCCTTCAAGCCCTGCGCCTTGGCGTAGTAAATCTGCGCGGCGGCGGAATTGAGTTTATGCGAGCCCGAGGTGTTGTTGCCCTCGAACTTGTAATAAATTTCGGCGGGGGTGTCGAGATACTTTTCAAGACCGTACGCGCGCACCAGAGGACTGGGGCGGTAGAGCTTGTAAAAGTCGGTAATCGGCTTGGGAATATCTATGTATTTATCCGTCGTGTTGAGCTCCTGCTCGGCGAGCTCTTCGCAGAAAACCGCGCAAAGCTCTTCCTTAGTGCAGGGCTGCTTTGTCGCCGGATTTAAAAGCGGAGCGGGTTTCTCCTGCATAAACGCCTTTAAGTTCAGCCATTTCTTGGGCAATTCCTCTTCGGTTAGGTATACTTTGTATGGTACGTCTTTCATATTTTTGTCCTCCTTTCAATTAGCCCGATAGCTGAAATTTTATTGATTATAATATATAATTATACATTTGTCAATGCAATTTATGGGGAATTTCTTATTATTATGCAATATTTTGCGATTGAATTTATAATTATTCATTAAATTATCAAATATTGAAAAATTAGGTTTGCAAAACGGCTATGTAAGTGATAAAATAAATGAGGAAAAAGAAATGGATATAAAAGACGCAATTAGACAACTCAATATCGAAAAGAAGGCGAGGCTTTTAACGGGCGAGGGCTTTTGGAGTACGCGCGGCTGTGCGGAAATCGGGCTCGAGGCGGTAAAGCTTTCCGACGGTCCCAACGGTATGCGCGTGCAGGAGAAGCGCCCCAACCATCTGGGGCTTGGCAGCTCACTGCCCGCAACGTGCTATCCGACGGCGTCGGCGGTTGCGTGCACTTTCGACCCCGAACTCTGCGAAGAGCTGGGCAGGCATATCGGCAAAGAGGCGGCGGCTTTCGGCGTTTCGATGGTGCTGGGACCGGGGCTTAACGTAAAGCGCAGCCCGCTGTGCGGCAGAAATTTCGAGTACTTTTCGGAGGACAGCTATCTTTCGGGTAAGATTGCGGCGGCGTACGTGCGCGGTATACAGAGTACGGGCGTTACAGCGTGTATCAAGCATTTTGCGGTCAACAGCCGCGAGTACGCGCGTATGTACTGCGACAGCCGCGTGGACGAACAGACACTGCGCGAAATTTATCTCACGGGCTTTGAAATAGCCGTCAAAGAGGGCGGCGCAAACGCCGTTATGACTGCCTACAACTATCTCAACGGCGAACACTGCAATCAGAACGGTTACCTTTTAAACACGGTGCTTCGCGGCGAGTGGGGCTTCGACGGACTGGTCGTTTCCGACTGGGGCGGCAGCCGCGGACAGGTTGCGGCAATCAAAGCGGGCGCGGACTTGGAGATGCCTATGTGCGATATCTCCGCCGCGGAAGTGATCGAAGCCGTCAAGAGCGGCGAGCTGGACGAGCGGCTCGTGGACAAATGCGTGGAAAGGCTTTATGAGTTTTCTGCCCGCTCGCAGAACATTTTAAGGGAAGATTTTAACAGGGAAGAGCACGCGGAGTTTGCCGCAAAGGTCGCGGGCGAGAGCCTCGTGCTTTTAAAAAACGAGGGCGGCGCACTGCCGCTTAAAGCAGATGAAAGGGTTGCCGTAATCGGCGATTTTGCCAACGTGCCGCGCTATCAGGGGGCGGGCTCTTCGCAGATAATTCCCACTTCGTTAGACAATATATTGGGGGTAATCGGCCATTCGCCCTTGAAAATAGTCGGTTTCGAACGCGGTTTCGACCGCTTCGGCGGGGAGAGCAACCGTCTTTTACGGCGGGCTGTAAAGCTTGCGGAAAGGGCGGATACGCTTGTTATCTGCCTCGGGCTTGACGAGGACAAGGAAGCCGAGGGCTGCGACCGCTCCGACCTGAATATCAATCAAAATCAGATAGATTTATTAAAGTCGCTGCACGCGCTCGGCAAAAAAATCGTCGTAGTGCTCTCGTGCGGGAGTGCGGTTCTTACGGATTGGGATAGTTATTGCGACGGGCTGTTGCTCGCTCATCTCGGCGGGCAGAGCGGCGCGCGTGCGGTGGCTCTCGCGCTTACGGGCGAAATCAATCCGTCGGGCAGACTTGCCGAAACGTACCCTTTAAAGCAGGGCGACGAGCCGTGCGCGGACGTTTACTCGGCGAGCCCTTTAAAGAGCGATTACGCCGAGGGAATTTTCGTCGGTTACAAGTACTATAATGCGTTGAACGTGCCAGTAAAATATCCGTTCGGCTACGGACTTTCCTACACGACCTTTTCATACGACAACATTTCGGTGAGCGCAGAGGGCATCAGGTGCACGGTTACCAACACCGGCGGGCGCGACGGCGAGGCGGTGGTGCAGGTTTACGTGCGTGCGCCCCGCCCCGAACTCGAAGTCAGCCCTTCCGAGCTCAAAGCTTTCTTGAAGGTGAGATTGCGTGCGGGCGAAAGCAAAGACGTGTTTTTGCCGTTCGACGAATACGCTTTCCGCGTGTGGGATAAGACCGCCCGCCGTTTTGTTTCGGGCGGCGTTTACGAGGTTTCGGTAAATACCGACAGTGCGCACGCGCTGTACTCGCAGACGGTTGAAATTGCGGGCGAAGGCTGTGTATCAGACGGTAAAATGAGTTACAAAGAGTATTTTGACAGCCACATATCCCGCGACGAACGCGAATATAACCCTCAAAAAGGTATGGTCGCCGATATGGATACGGTGGTTGCCGACCTCGTTTACTGCAAGGGGTTAGTGGCGAAAATTTTCGGAAATATTGCGAGGATAAGCAAAAACTCGGACGATAAAATCAAGTCGATGGCGATGGACTGGCTGCGCGTTCGCGCGCTTATGCAGTTTATGAATTTAAACGATATTCAGGCGCAGGGATTCCTGTTGGCGTGCAACGGTCATTTCTTTAAGGGGATGAAAAAACTGCTCTTTAAAAAGTAAGTGAAAATTGAGCAAAACCATTGCATTGCCATTGCCGCGGTGCTATAATTTATTAAATTAAAAGAGCTTTACGAGGTGTGTTTTGCAAGAGATTTATTATCCTTCAAAAGACGGTAAAACTACTATTCACGCCTGCATATGGCAGTGCGAGGGCGAGCCTAAGGCGGTTTTACAGATAATTCACGGTATGGCGGAGTACGCCGCAAGGTACGCGCCGCTCGCCGAATTTCTGACAAAACAGGGTATAGTCGTGTGCGCCGAGGACCATTTGGGTCACGGTAAGTCGGTATGTTCCGAAGACGATTTGGGTTACTTCGCCGCCAAAAACGGCTGGCAGACGGTGCTCGCCGATATTCGCGGGCTGACCGAAATAGTCCGCCCCAAGTACGAGGGTGTGCCCTATATCGTTATGGGGCACTCGATGGGCTCGTTCTTCTGCCGCAAGTATATCTCGCTGTACGGCGGGGAGCTTGCGGGCGCGATTATAATGGGCACGGGCTTCAAGGGCGCGGGCACGACGGGCGGCGCGAAATTCATAACCAAGCTCATCGCGCTTTTCAAGGGATGGCGATACCGCAGTAAATTTATCGACAATACGGCTTTCGGCGCGTATAACAAAAAGTTTGAAAAGCGCACGCGCTTCGACTGGCTGAGCACAGACCCCGCAAACGTCGACAATTACATTGCCGACCCGCTCTGCGGAATTCCGTTCACCTGCAACGCGTTCTACGGACTGTTCAGTATAATTTCGCAGGCGTGCAAGACCTCGACGATTAAAGCTGTGCCCGACGAACTGCCTTTGTTGGTGGTTGCGGGCGCGGACGACCCCGTCGGCGATTACGGCAAGGGTGTGGAAAAATTTACGGATAAATTATTAAAATACGGTAAAAACGCGTCGATGACGCTGTACCGCGGTTGCAGACACGAAATAGTCAACGATATCTGCGCGCCCCAGCTTTTCGACGATCTGGCTGAATTTATTAAAGAAAATGGTAATACGCAAGAAAATTAAACTGCCCGCGCTTACGGGCGACAAGGAGCGCACGGCTTACGTCTATTTGCCCGTCGGCTACGACGAGGGCGAAACGCGCTACCCCGTTTTATATATGTTCGACGGTCACAACCTCTTCACCGACGAGGAGGCGACCTTCGGCAAGTGCTGGGGGCTGGAAAAGTTTTTAGACGAGAACGAGGTGCCGCTCATCGTCGCGGCGGTGGAGTGCAACCACGAGGGCAATTCTCGCCTTTCGGAGTACTCGCCCGTTACTTTTAACTTTCACGGTCAAAAGGTCGTGGGACGTGGCAAGAAGTATATGGACTGGCTCGTCGGCACGTTCAAGCCGCTTATCGACGAAAATTACAGAACGCTTCCGGACAGAGCGAATACTATCATTGCGGGCAGTTCTATGGGCGGGCTGATGACCCTTTACGCGCTGTGCAAATACGGCAAATATTTTTCGCGCGGGGCGGCGCTGTCGCCCAGCCTTTGGGTACAGAACGGCGAAGTACCGTCGTTTATAACGAACGCAACTTTCAGAAACGATACCGTGCTGTTCACCGATTACGGCACGAAGGAGTTCAAAAACCATTCGCCGCAGAGGGGACTTTTCGGTGAAACGTTTAAAATTCTGTGCGAAAAGGGAGTGGCGGTAACTGCGCGTATCGTGCCCGGCGGCACGCACTGCGAGGCGTGCTGGGAGAGGGAAATTCCCTACGTTTTAAAGACTTTTGATTTAATATAAAATTGCGTTAATTGCGGCATATATGCCGCCCAATTAATGCGAAGAAGGTTAAAATGAAGAATTTTGTATTTATTTCACCTAATTTTCCCGACAATTACTGGCGGTTCTGCCGCGAGCTCAAAAACAACGGTTTCAACGTATTAGGTATCGGCGACTGCGAGTACTTTCAGCTTTCAAACGAGCTTCGCGCAAGCCTTACGGAGTACTACAAGGTTTCCTCGCTGGAAAACTACGACGAGGTTTTTCGCGCGGTTGCGTTTTTCTCGTTCAGCTACGGCAAGATCGACTGGCTGGAAAGCAACAACGAGTACTGGCTGGAACAGGACGCGCGTCTGCGCACCGACTTTAATATCACGAGCGGCTTTAAAACTGAGGATATCACCAAGGTAAAATTCAAGTCGGAAATGAAGCCCTATTACAAAAAGGCGGGCGTAAAAGTTGCGCGCTACTGCATTGCCGACGATATCGGTACGTGCAAAAAGTTTATAGCGGAAGTGGGTTATCCCGTAATCGTCAAGCCCGACAACGGCGTGGGCGCAAACGATACGCACAGGATATCGGACGAAGAGGCGTTGAACAGGTTTTTCGAGCATAAGCTTCCCGTATCGTATATTATGGAAGAGTATATTCAGGCGGAGGTCAATTCCTACGACGCGATTGTCGACAGTAACGGCGAGCCCATTTTCGAGACGGGCAACGTTACGCCGCTTTCTTTGATGGACGTGGTGGAAGAGAACGGCGATTCGCTTTTCTATATATTGAATAAGCCGTTCGACGACGTGCGCGACGCGGGGCGCAGAGTGTTAAAGGCGTTTGGTGTAAAGAGCCGTTTCGTGCATTTCGAGTTCTTCCGCTTAACCTGCGACCAGCCTATGGGCAAAAAGGGCGAAGTAGTTGCGCTCGAAGTCAATATGCGCCCTTCCGGCGGAATTTCGCCCGATATGATGAACTTTGCAAATTCCACCGACGTTTACAAGATCTGGGCGGATATGATTGCGTTCGACAAGACCGACTTAAAGTGCGGCGAAAGGTTCTACTGCGCGTTTGCGGGAAGGCGCGACGGCAGGGAATACGTTTACCGCGAGCAGGACATAAGGGATAAGTTCTACAATAATTTAAAGATAGTGGGCAGAGTGCCGCGCGCGCTTTCGGGCGCGATGGGCGACACTATGTATATCGCCAATTTTAAGACCGAAGAGGAGTTAAACGATTTCTTGCAGGAAATGATAGAGGAACGTAAGTAAGAATAAACAGTGCGCCCCGCGGCGAATTTTCGCCGCGGGCGCTTTTTTAGTTTTCGCTTGTCATAAAAAATAAGGGGGGATAATAGAATATTAAACGTAACGATAAACAAGCGGAGGCACATTATGTTTGACAGCGATATTTATAAGGATATAGCGGCAAGGAGCGGCGGCGAAATTTATATAGGCGTAGTGGGACCCGTGCGTACGGGCAAATCCACGCTTATCAAGCGGTTTATGACCGAACTCGTTTTGCCCAACGCGGACGGCGACCGCTTACAGGAAATGGTCGACGAGCTTCCGCAATCGGCGGCGGGGAAAACGGTTATGACTACCGAACCCAAATTCATTCCCGCAAAGGCGGCTCACGTAAAAATCGACAACGCCGAGGCGCAGGTCCGCCTTGTTGACTGCGTCGGGTTTGCGGTCGAGGGCGCGGGCGGCTTCGAGGAGGACGGCGCTCCCCGACTTATCAAGACTATGTGGAGCGATAAGCCCCTTCCCTTTACCGAGGCGGCGGCTATCGGCACCCAGAAGGTTATACGCGACCACTCGACTATCGGGCTGTGCGTCACCTGCGACGGCTCGGTTACGGGGCTTCCCCGCGAGGGCTACGTGCCTGCCGAGGAGCGTACGGTCGAAGAACTCAAACGCATCGGCAAGCCGTTCGTAATCGTATTGAACTGCGCCGACCCCGCGAGCGGCAGAGCGCAGGAATTGAAGGCGGAATTAGAGCAGAAGTACGATAGCCCCGTGGTTGCAATCAACTGCGAGAAGGCGTCGGACGGCGAGCTCACGGCGGTTCTCCGCGCGGTGCTGTTCGAATTCCCCGTGACGGGCGTGGACGTAAAAATCCCCGAATGGATACGCGTTATGCCCGCCGACAGCTCGGCAATTTCCGAGCTTCTCTCGAGAGTGCGCAAGACGTGCGAAAACGTGTCGGTTATGCGCGAGTGTTCGCTGTTCGACAATGCGTTCGAAGGCAGCAAGTACTGGAAGGGCGAGGTTGAGATAAACCTTTCGCTTGCAACGGGCAAGGCTACCGTGGAAGTGGGCTTGCAGGACGGCGTGCTGTTCGATATGCTGTCCGAAATTTCGGGCGAGCAGATTAACTGCGAAGGCGCGCTGATGAACTACGTTGCCGCGGCGAGCGAGGCCAAGCGCGAATACGACAAGGTTAAGGACGCGTTCGAACGGGCAAAGATGACGGGCTACGGCATCGTGTGCCCCAACGACGACGATATGACGCTCGAAAAGCCGAGAGTGGTGAAGCAGGGCTCGAATATGGGCATAAAGCTCAAAGCGAGCGCGCCGAGCTATCACGTCGTAAAGGTGGACGTGAGCGGCGAGGTCAGCCCGATTATGGGGCTTGCTTCGCAGAGCGAGGATATGGTAAAGGGCATAATGAGCGGCTTCGAGACCGACCCCGACGGCACCTGGAACACAGCTCTCTTCGGCAAGTCGCTGAGGTGTATGGTCAAAGAGGGACTGGACGGCAAGGTCAACGCGATGCAGGAGGAAACGCGCGGCAAGATGCGCCGTACGATAACGCGCATCGTAAACGAAGGTAAGGGCGGAGTTATCTGTATACTTCTTTAAATAAAATAAGCCCCGCGGGCAAATGCCCGCGGGGCGCTTATTAATCACCTATCTTTTTGTCGTTTTCTTCGGACTTGTATTCGCTTGGAACGAGCATTTTGCCGTCGGCCGAAAAGAGAGCCGCGGGGTTTTTGAGCGACGCGATGTATTGATTGTACTGTTCGGCGGACAGCTTTCTGATTTTCTTCTTGTTCTTGGACATAAAATAACCTCCGTAACTTTTTGACCTTTTTATCATTATGTACGGAGGTTTTGTTTTCTATACTTCGAAAGTTTTAAATAACGCGCACGCGCACGACGCCGTCGATTGTCGCAATTTTTTCGGCAAGGGCGGGGGCGGGCTGTGCGTTTACGTCGATAATGCAGTAAGCGTAATCGCCCTTGGATTTGTCCGCCATATTCTCGATATTAAGTCCCGCGGACGACACCGCCGCCGTGAACTGCGCTATCATATTCGCAACGTTTTTATGGTGTATGCATATGCGCGCAGCGCCCTCCTTCGGAGCGGAAAGCGCGGGGTAGTTTACGCTGTTTACGATATTGCCGTTTTCGATATAGTCGACGAGCTGTTTAGCCGCCATAAGCGCGCAGTTGTCCTCCGCTTCGGGAGTGCTCGCGCCCAAATGGGGCACGCATATGGCGTTGTTAACGCCTA
>CAMWKX010000014.1 GCA_947174955.1 uncultured Clostridia bacterium
AGTCCGAAACGCCGACGTCGCAGCGGCAGTCGTAGCCGTAGGAGGAAAGCTCCTTTGCAACGTACTTGCCTATGCCCGTCTTGTTTATAATAACTTCGTCGTGCGGGGTGGCAATACCCGTTCTGCCGCGTTCGGCAAACTCTAAAAAGCCCCTCAGACCCGCAACGCCCCTCGACGTCGTACGCGACAGGTCAATCATCGGATAGCGCATCGACGAGAATACTACCATCTCCTCCCTTGCGCGCGACACGGCGACGTTCAGTCTTCGCCAGCCGCCGAACTGGTTCAAAGGTCCGAAGTTCAAAGATATTTTGCCAAGCGTGTCGGGACCGTAGCACACCGAGAAGAGTATTATATCTCTCTCGTCGCCCTGAACGTTTTCGAGGTTCTTTATAAACAGCGGCTCCTCGCGCTCGTACGCGACGTCGTCGAGCCCGTGTTCGGAAATCGCCTTTGTGAGCATTCTCTCGATATACACCTGCTGGGGCGTCGAGAAGGTTACTACGCCTATCGACGAGCGGCGCAAGTTCGTATCCGAAAGCCTTCTTATTACCTCGGCTACGAGCAGCTCCGCCTCTTCCTTGTTGCACTTGGAGCCGCCGCGCTGGTATATACCGTTCTCGACGTAATGGAATTTAACCTTACTATCGAGCGCGTCGGGCGACGGGAAGGTGCACAGTCTCGAAGAATAATACATAATATTCGAGAAGGCGATAAGGCTTTCGTGCTTGGAACGGTAGTGCCACGTCAAATGCTTTTCGGGTATTCCGAGCGCAAGGCAGTCGTCGAGAACGCTCTCCAAATCGTCCGTTTCGGGATTCTCCTCGTCCGCGCCGACCGACATAAAGAAGGACGTGGGCGGCATCTGCTTGGGGTCGCCTACTACTATCGCGCTCTTCGCCCTTGCAAGCGAAGGCACCGCCTCGCACGTCGGCAGCTGCGAAGCCTCGTCGAAGATTACTATATCGAAGAGGTCGGGCGTTGCCGGCAGGAACTGCGATACGGTGAACGGCGACATAAGCATACACGGCGCAACCACCTTTAAAAGCTCGGGGATTTCACCGAACAGCGTGCGCAGATTGAGGCTGCGCAGGTTGCCCTTGGTCTGTCTGCGGAAGGACATAAGCTCTAACGTGAGCGTGCCCTCCGTCTCCTCGCCGGGTAAGCGAGATATGAGGTCGTGGCGTATCTTGTCGCGCGTCAGCTTTGAAAACTCCTCTAAAATCTGCGTGAAGTTGCTCGCCGTTTCGTCCAGAACGGTCGCCGAAAGTCCCGAAAGCCGAGGGTCGGCGGGAATGTTCTTCTGCACGAAATTGCGGTACACGTTCTTGCGGAACGCCGAAAGTATCTTTTCGCCGCTTATCTGTCCGCTCTCCAACGCGTCGGTTATGAAAGTCAGTCCGTTTTCGTTCAGGTTTTTAGCCGTCGCCTTGTACATAGCCCACGCTGGCAACATATCTATATTGTCGATAAGTGCGTTGCACTTGGCGTAATAATAGTCGTAAATATCCTCGTCGGAAATTGCCTTCCTGTCCGCCTGTATGCTGTCGGCAAAGAAGTCGCAGCTCTGCACAAACGATTTCGCCGAACCGAGCAAGCCCGTAAACAGCGGCTTTAAATGCCCGTCCGAAGCCTTGGAGCATACCGAGTTGAACGAGTCGGCGTTGTAATCCATAAACACGCCCGCGCACAGACTGTGGAATTCGTACAGGGGCGCCAGGAAGTCGTCGCGCTTCTTGTCGTTAATGCCGCCGCCGAGTCCCGTAAAGTTGGACGAAAGCGAACTGTAAGTTAAAATTTTAAGCCTGTCCTGCTCGATTTCGAGCGCCGCCTTCACCCAGTCAAGCTCCTCGCCCGCCTTGACCGGCGTGCGCGCAAGGTGATTTATGCGCTTTACTATCGTGGACAGAATTTTCGACGACTGCCATTCGCCGCCGCAGTTTTCGATTTCGTCGTCGATTTTGTCGGCGAGCTTGCCGAAATCTACCAGTCCTTTAAAGTAAGTCAGCCAGTTCTTAACGCCCGCGTCGTAGCGCAGATTGGCGTTGTAGAAGGTGTAGAACTCCCTTTCGTCGCAGTCGAAGAACACTTTGAGTTCGTCGCGCGAAAGCTTTCTTACTATCTGCACGAGATTTTCCAGCTTCTTGGAAGTGAACGTGCTGATTTTCTGATTGAACGTGTTCAAGAACAGCGCGAGGTAATTTTTAAGGTGCTTTAATTCCGCAAGCACGACTTCCGCCGCGCAGAAAACCGACCTCTTGATTTTTTCGTCGCAGTCGGTTAAGTTGACGTTGGTGAACGGCGAACGGTATACTCCGCCGCACTCCTTTGCCGCCGCCTGCGCCGTTAAAAGCATATTTTCGTACTCGGAAAGTTTTTTCGCCGTCAGGTTATCGTAGAACGTGCTTTCGATATTGACGAGCTCGGGCGCCGCCGCGTTGGCGAGATAATTGACTATGCCTTCGTACACCGACACGCCTAAGCCGCGCTTTTTGTGCAGCGCGTACAGCGGCTGATATAGCGTATCGCGGTAGCCGCAGATGGTTTCGCCGTCGGCTAAAAACCGCGCTTCGTCGTATTCCGATTTGAGCGACAGCGTGTTTTCTATCGAGCGCACGATTTCGCCCTTATCTATCGTCTTGCCGCTGTGCAGTTCCAGACAGAATTCGCCGATACCTATCTCGTTGAGGCGCTTTTTAACTACGTTGAGCGCCGCCTGCTTTTCCGCGACGAACAGCACGCGCTTGCCCTTATCGAGGGCGTTGGCTATTATGTTGGTTATGGTCTGGCTCTTGCCCGTTCCGGGAGGTCCGTGCAGAACGAAGGTCGTGCCTTTTTCCGACTCGGCAACCGCGGAGTACTGCGAACTGTCGCACGAAAGGGGCGTTAAGACGTCGGTAGGGTCGGAGTCGTCCTCGTCCTCGCCGCACAGCTTGTTGTCGGGGAATTTATTGGTGTTTTCCAAAAGACCTGCAATGAGCGGGTTCTTTTTGTACACGCCCATATTGTCCTTGACGTCCTGCCACATTGCGTAGCCCGCAAAGGTGAACTGCGCAAGGTAAACGTCCTCGTACACGAGCCAGCCCTTCATATGCGAAGTCTTTGCCCTGAACACCGCAAGTATTTCGGCGGGGGTGAGCTTTTCGTCCTCCACGCCCCTAATGTCTATGTCGAATTCCTGCTTTAAAAATTCAAGCAGTGTCGTATTGACAACGTAATTGTCGCCGAGCTCCAACGTTACGCCCTGCGTTTTGGTCTTTTTAATGTTGACGGGCAGAAGCACGGCGGGCGCGTATTTGAATTCCTTGTCGTCGGGGTGCCGCCACTTCAAAAAGCCGAGCGCAAGATATATGGTGTTTGCGCCCACCTCTTCCATTGACGATTTGCCCTTTCTTATCAGCGTCTGCACCGCCTCGGCTAAACCGCTCTCGCCCGAATACGAACGGACAAT
Organism: uncultured Clostridia bacterium; assembly: GCA_947174955.1. Lineage (GTDB taxonomy): Bacteria > Bacillota > Clostridia > Christensenellales > Borkfalkiaceae > Coproplasma. Next base: position 3,452 of record CAMWKX010000014.1, read on the forward strand.
CTGCGAATTGAGTTCGATTGTGACAAGCTCGTTGAGCGTTTTTACCTTTGCGCTCGTTCCGAAGTATAGCGCGTCGTCCAGCTTGGACTGGTTGGCAAGCAGATTGAGCGTGCCCCTGTCCTCGATTTTTTCGAGGAACACCTTTAAATCGGTGATTAAAAGATGCACGCAGTCGCGCAAATATCTGAAATTCAAAAGGTTGTTTTTTAAGGACAAGTCGAGAAGTCGCCTTTCCCAGTTTCTGTTTCTGGTTGCCTTGCGTTGAAGGGACAGACTGTCTGCGTCTATAAGCTCCTCGGGCTTTGCGTCGTAAGAATAGCGGTCGTTGTCGAGTATCTCGTACGAAGAGCCGCCGCCCACCTTTATGGGCATAGGGTGAATTCCGCCGATACGGCAGCGCTTCACGTCTATGCATTCGTCGAACTTTCCCTGCTGCAACGCCGTGGTAAAATGGGTTGCCGAAGTTGCAAAGCTTGCGTTTCTGTGCGCGAACAGGTCGTCCACGTCGACGATTGCAAGGTTGTTTACGCCCGCGGAAACGTAGCGCTCGATGACCGACATATCGTCCTCGACGGGCGAGTTGAAACAGCTTTCGTGCAGCCATACTCCAACGCCAATCTTGGTTTTGCCCACTACTATCACGGGGTTGAACTTAGCCGCTTCCAGGCAGGACGCCATATACACAGCCATAGCGAGCGGCGTCGCCTTCTTGGTAGTAAGCAGGTCCGCAAGATTTCCGACGCGCACGACGTCGGAGGTGTCTTTAACGGTGTCTTCTTCGATATTTAAGTTGCGTATCGCCGAGTACATTGACGCCAAAGCGTACATCAGCGCATTTTTATCGTTGCCCGAATAGCCCGACCACTCCTTGGAATAGCCCCAAGTTTTGAGCTGTAAGCCCGCCTCGGCAAGTATTTTCTGGCAGTCGGAAAGGCGCGGACGGACGAAGGCTGCGAGCATTTCCGAGTTGCCCTCCGTGCCCGTCCAGTGCTCCATTGAAATGGCTTTTACGGGCGCCTCTATCGAGCATACCACCGTTCTGCCGCTGCATACGGTGACCGTGACCGTGCACGTTTCCGCCGTCTCGATTTCCGCAAGATATTTGGGGTTTAAAAGGGACGGAGTTTTTACCTCCATACTGCTCTCGGCGGGAATTTCGGCTATTTCGATCTCCGCGGGCAGTATGAGCTTGCTTGCGCCCGAAACCTGAATAGTCAGATTTTCAATAGCCTCTTCGCCGTTGTTTATCACCCTGAACGATGTGAACAACGGTATGCGGTTGTAGTACGTTGCGTACGACACGCAGTTTAAAAGTTCGCCGTCCACGTCAAGCGTTTCGATAAGTTGTTTCGCCTTTTTGTTAGCCGCCATTTATATTCCTTACTCCGTGCATTTTCGGAAAATTATTCCAATTGACATTATATCACTTTTTAACCCGACTTTCAACAGTTCGAACAAAATTATTGCCCGTTTTTCCAATAATAAAAGCGGCTTTTTGCAAAGCCGCTTTTTACCGCACGAGAGCCAGATCTTTTAGCGCCCTCGTATACGCTATATATTTCTCGTTTTCCGTCATATCGCCGTCCGCAACGGCTACGGCAGTAAACTCCAAACCCTTGCTTTCGTACACGGTTAAGAGGTTGATTTTCGTCTTCGAAATCTTGCCGCTCTCCCTCACCACGTTGTAGGTTTTCCTTGTGAACGCCGGCAGATTTTCCTCCGAACAGATTACCGCGCGTAGCCCCGCTTTATCAGAAAGGAACGAAGATATGCCGCGGCCGTTTATAATCTGTACTTCCTCCCCGCCCAATCCTATCGCTTGCATTTCCACGTTTAAATGCTCGGCTACGTAGTACACTATCTGGTTGGTATTGCGGTAATTAAGTCCTAACCTGCTTACGGGATAAGGCAGACTGCCCCAGTCCGAAATGCCGCGGTACGGCGTGATATTCTGCCGTAAATCACCGAATATATTGAATTTCGCGTTGGCGTTTACCGTGCGTAAAACTTCGTATTCGGCGGGGGATATGTCCTGCGCTTCGTCGACGAACACAAAGCCGTACGACGGAGTTAATTTATACCCCAGCTCGCACATAATGCGGCAGAGCGCGTACGCGTCGCTTCTCACAAGGCGCGAGGTCGGCTCGCCGTACTTCTGCTTTGCGCCCTTGACGATTTCACGGTAGAAAAACCTTGCAAGCTCCACGGCGTTTTCGCACTTGCCTATCTTTACAAGGTATTTTTCACCCCGCACCACCTCGGCGAAATCGCACGTAATATCGAACGCCGAGCAAATGTCTTCAATCTTTCCGACCGTCTTGGCGATTTCCTTTTTGGTCTGCTCGCGCTTTTCGATTCTGTCGGGGTAGGTGTACTCCGACTTGCCGCCGACGAACTGCTTGTACCTCTTTAAGTCCTCGATTTCCTTGTCGACGGTTACGCTTAAATCGTGTAAATCCTGCACGGCGGTAAGGCAAATCTGACGGCCGTGCGCCGCAATGAATTTGAGCGCCTTGTAAAAGGACAGCAATTGCTTGAAAAAGTAGTAATAGCCGTCCATACGGGCGTCCTCGCCCAAAAGGCTTAAAAACTCCCTGACCTCGTTTACGCAGTTGAACAGCTCGCGCATACGCTTGGTGTAAAACAGTCCGCCGTCCTTTTTCTCCTTTATCTCGCCCAGCACGCAGCGGCGCACCCTCTGCCCCGCGTTCTTTATGCTCTCGTACTCTTTTAACTGATTATCTATTGCCGACAGTATCGCCGCGACGAATTCGTCGCTCTTGTCGGGCAGCATACCGCGCACGCCCGAGTAAATTTTACTAAGCTTTTTGCGCACGTCGTTCACGAACACGGGCGAATAAACGTAACTTAAATACTCGCCTTTTACGGGCGCAAAATAGTCGATTTTATTTTCGAGCGAAATGCCCGCTCCTTTCAAAAGGCGCAGATAATAATTTTCGAGCGTGACCGTCTTTACCCTTTCGAGTTCGAGTATCTGCGCAAGCTCGTCGATAAACGCGTTGAAGCTGTCCGACGGCGTGATTACCAGCACGGACGAGGGTTTAAGACTTTCGTTGTTGTACATTAGGTACGAAAGTCTGTGCAGAAGTATCATCGTCTTGCCGCTGCCCGCAACGCCCTGCACTATCATTTCGGCGTCCTCGGGCGCGGTGATTATTTCGTACTGCTTTTCCTGAATGGTTTCGATTATGTCGCAGATTTCCTGCTTTTCCTTGCGTGAGGAGAGTATCTCCTTTAAAAACGGGTCGAAGATGACCGCCGCGTCGCGCCCCGCTATTTCCTCCTTGGAAAGGTTGTCGCCCACCGAAAGGTATTCGTTTTTAAAGTCGAGGACTTTTCCGCTCTTGGTGCGGATTGCGCGGCGTAAAACCAGCTTGTAGTCGAAGTCGTTTATGGTGAACGAAAGCTTGCTTTTCTGATAATATCTGCGGGCGAGCGGCGCGCGCCAGTCGACTATTTCCAGCCCCTCGTCTCCCTTCTTGCCTATATAGTAGGAATTGTATCCGTCCTTATTGTCGACCAAATCCATACGCGCAAAGTACGGTTCGTCGAAAAAGCATTTGTACGAGGCACGCTTATTCCTTGCGTCGGCAATTAGCGCGTTCAGTTCCAATACGCGCCTGTACTTTTCCGCGTCGTAGTCGGACGAAGATTGTAGCGCGGCTTTCTCCTCCTGCGCCTCGCGTATCTGACGGGTGAGCTTATTGAGCCGCAGAATTTTGAGCATTTCGAGAACGGCGGAAATGTGCGCGTTCTCCCACTCCGTCTGCTTGTCCCCGTCAAGAAGGTCGAGATAAAAATTTTTATCGGCGTTCCGTTTCGGGTCTATTAAGTTTTTGAGTTTCTCGATATCCGCCATAAAAAGTATCCTGATAACTTAGTATAGCAGTCATCGCACAAAAAATCAACCCATTTTATAAAATTAGCGGCGGGCGCGTGATTTTACGCGCCCGCCGCTATCGGCTTATTTTATTGTTCGTCGGCACATATGTCCGCATCAACCACATTTTTCGCCGTTTTATTCAGGTCTTTAAAACACAGTATTGTGAGCGCCGCGGTAACGAGTATCGCTATGCCGTCGGCAATTGGCGCCGCCCACAAACAGCCATCTATCCCCATCGCTATCGGCAGAGTACACACGAGCGGAACAAAGCAGACCAGATCGCGCACGAGCGAAGCGATTATGGCAAACACGGGTTTGCCCAGCGCCTGAAAGAAAATCGAACTCATTTTAATTACACAGGTAAACGTTACGAACATTAAGAATATGCGGAACAGCTTTCTGCCGAACTCCCAGTACCTTTGCGGGTCAACCTGTTCGGGGTCGGGATTGCCGAAAATCGCAACCACGGCGTTGGGCGCCGCCTCGAATAATACGGTAAACAACAGACAGATTATCACCGTGCTTGACAATATATAAAAATACAGCTTCTTAATTCTCGAAAAATTCCGCGCACCCATATTGTAACCTATTATCGGCTGACAACCGAGCACTATGCCGACGATAACGTTTACAACCACCGTAAACACCTTGTTCTCGACAGCGATTAGCGCAATGGGAATGTTTACGCCGTAAGCGGAAGTTGCGCCGTACTTTGCGAGCATTATGTTGCAGACGAGCGAAATTATAACTATCGTAATCTGCGTTATAAACGAGGAAATTCCCAGCTTGATTGCGGGAGCTACCGCCTTGAAATCGGGGATAAAGCTACTTAATTTTAGTCTGAAAGTTTTAGTACGAAAGAAGTAAATCACGCTGATTATAAACGACACGCACTGACCGATAACCGTCGCCCACGCTGCGCCCGCCATACCCCATTTACAGCCGTAAATAAACGCTGGGTCGAGGGCGATATTAACTACCGCACCCGACAGCATAGAAGCCATAGACCACCCCGGCGCACCGTCCGCGCGCACGACCGCGTTCATCATATTCATTGCCATATATACGGGGAAGAACGCGAGAATAATATTGAAATATTCGATTGCGTAACCTATACTTTCGGGGGACGCGCCGAATGTCGTAAGCAGTTGCCTTTTTAAGGGGAAAAACACGGCAATAAGTATTACGCTTATGAGCACGGTCAAACTTAAGCCCGTGCCGACCGCCTTGTGCGATTTTTCCGTTTCGCCCCTGCCCTGACAGATATTGAGGTACGCCGCACAGCCGTCGCCTATCCACCAGGCAAATGCCTGCGCAATTATGAAAATCGGGAACACTACGCCCGTTGCCGCATTGCCTAAAACCGACAGCTCGCTGTTGCCTACGAATATCTGGTCTACGATATTGTACAGCGCGCTTACAAGCAACGACAAAATGCACGGTATGCAGAATTTTAGCATCAGTTTTCCTATCTTAGCTTTTCCTAAAAAATCGTTTTGCGTATTTTCCATACTACCTCCCACATTGCGAAAAGCACATAAAAAAGGCGCAGAAATTCGTCAGAATTTCTACGCCTTAATTAGCTGTTCGACTTGATTATTATATCAATTTAATTTGATTTTGTCAACTTTTTTACTCCCACTCGATGGTTGCGGGGGGCTTGGAAGTTATATCATATACGATACGGTTGATATGCTTAACCTCGTTGACAATGCGGTTGGAAGCCGCCTCCAAGACCTCGTAAGGGATACGCGAGAAGTCGGCGGTCATAAAGTCGGTCGTCGATACGCCGCGAAGTGCAAGCGTGTAATCGTAAGTTCTGCCGTCGCCCATAACGCCCACCGAGCGCATATTCGTAAGCACCGCGAAGTACTGATTTATTTCTCTGTCCAAATGCGCCTTGGCTATCTCCTCGCGGAATATCGCGTCCGCGTCCTGCAAAATCGCAAGCTTTTCGGGTGTGATTTCGCCTATTATTCTTATCGCAAGTCCGGGACCGGGGAAGGGCTGGCGCCATACCAGCTTTTCGTCAAGTCCGAGCGTTATACCGAGTGCTCTTACTTCGTCTTTAAAAAGCATTCTGAGAGGCTCGATTATTTCCTTGAAATCGACGTAATCGGGAAGTCCTCCGACGTTGTGATGGCTCTTGATAACCGCCGCGTCGCCCAGTCCCGACTCTATTACGTCGGGATATATTGTGCCCTGAACAAGGAAATCCACCTTACCTATCTTCTTCGCCTCGTCCTCGAATACGCGGATAAATTCCTCGCCGATTATCTTGCGCTTGCGCTCGGGGTCGGATACGCCTTTGATTTTTTCAAGGAAACGCTCGCCCGCGTTGACGCGCACGAAGTTAACTCCGCTGTCCGCGAAAGCCGCCTCAACCTCGTCGCCCTCGTTCTTGCGCATAAAGCCGTGGTCTACGAATATGCAGGTCAGCTGACTGCCGATAGCGTTTGCAAGCAGTTTGCACGCAACCGAGCTGTCTACGCCGCCCGACAGAGCAAGCAACGCCTTGCCGCTTCCGACCTTTGCGCGGATATCGCGGATAGCCGTCTGCGCGTACTCCTCCATCGTCCAGTCGCCCTTGCAACCGCAGACGTTGTAGAGGAAATTGCCGAGCATATCGAAGCCCTGCTCGGTGTGGTTGACCTCGGGGTGGAACTGCGTGCCGTAGAACTTCTTTTCGGCGTTCTCTATCGCGCCGTAAGGGCACTTGTCGCTGTGACCCACCGCACGGAAACCTTCGGGAAGGGTTGCGATATGGTCGTTGTGGCTCATCCAGACTACCGACTTTTCCTTTAAGCCCTTTAAAAGGAGCGAATCCGTATCGAAGTAACAATCGGTTCTGCCGAACTCGGCAACCGCCGTTTCATTGGCGGGCTCTATTTTACCGTTCAGCCCGTATACCATAAACTGCGCGCCGTAGCATATGCCTAAGATGGGCACGCCCAGCTCGAAAATCGCCTTGTCCATTCTGGGGGAATCGTCGAGATAGACCGAATTGGGTCCGCCAGTGAATATGATGCCTTTAAGGTTCATAGCGCGGATTTCCTCAATCGGCGTTTTATAAGATTTGACTTCGCAGTAAATCTTATGCTCGCGCACTCTGCGCGCGATAAGCTGGTTGTACTGTCCGCCGAAATCGATTACCAAAACTCTTTCGTGTTGCATATATAAATTCCTTATTAACCTTTAGGCGAGTAATTAGGTGCCTCTTTGGTGATTGATATATCGTGGGGGTGAGATTCTGCAAGCGAAGCCGCCGTCATCTTGACAAACTTGCCGTTCTTTCTCAGCTCGTCGATAGTCGCGTTGCCCGTGTAACCCATACCTGCGCGCAGACCGCCCATAAGCTGGAAGATGATGTCCGCCAAAGCGCCCCTGTAAGGTACGCGTCCTTCGACGCCCTCGGGTACGAACTTGATTGCGTTCGACTGGAAATATCTGTCCTTGCCGCCCTTCGCCATTGCGGGGAGCGAACCCATACCGCGATAGGTTTTGAAGCTTCTGCCCTGATAAATTTCAAGCTCACCGGGAGCTTCGGTAGTGCCCGCAAAGAGCGAGCCGAGCATAACCGCGCTGCCGCCCGCCGCGATAGCCTTTACGATATCGCCCGAATACTTGATGCCGCCGTCGGCTATGATGCGCTTGCCGAATTTGTCCGCTTCCTCGGCGCAATCGATAACCGCGGTGAGCTGGGGCATACCGATGCCTGCAACGATACGCGTTGTGCAGATCGAGCCGGGGCCTATACCCACTTTAACTACGTCCGCGCCCGCCGAGAACAGGTCGTGAGTTGCTTCGGGCGTTGCAACGTTGCCCGCAACCAAAGGAAGGTCGGGATATTTTTCTTTTGCCTTTGCAACGTGGTTGATAATATTTTTGGAATGACCGTGCGCCGAGTCTAAAACGACGATATCCACGTGCGCTTTTACGAGCGCGTCGATTCTGTCGAGCATATCCGCGGTCGCGCCTATTGCCGCGCCGACCAAAAGTCTGCCCTTCTTGTCAGTTGCGCGGTGAGGATACTGAATTGCTTTCTCGATATCTTTAATCGTGATAAGCCCTTTGAGCATACCGTTCTTATCTACGATGGGCAGTTTTTCTATGCGGTGCTTGCCCAAAATCTTCTGAGCCTCGGCAAGCGACGTGCCCTCGGGCGCGATTACAAGGTTTTCCTTGGTCATAATAGCCGAAATAGGCTGGTCGAAATCCGTTTCGAAGCGCATATCGCGGTTGGTCAATATGCCGACGAGCTTGCCGTTCTTCGTGATGGGCACGCCCGATATGCGGTACTTTTCCATCAGCGCGCGCGCCGCGGAAACCGGCTCTTCGGGAGTTAAAAAGAAGGGGTCGGTAATTACGCCGTGCTCGCTGCGCTTTACCTTGTCGACCTGCATTGCCTGCTCTTCTATCGACATATTCTTGTGTATAATGCCCAGACCGCCCTCACGCGCTATTGCGATTGCGAGGCGCGATTCGGTTACGGTGTCCATAGCCGCGCTGACAAGGGGTATGTTAAGGTTTATACCCTCGCAGAGCGTCGTTCTCAAATCAACCGTCGAGGGCAATACGTCGGACGCCGCAGGTATCAGCAGCACGTCGTCGAATGTCAAAGCTTCTTTTACGATTTTACTCATATGTCTATCTCCTGTTTCGGTGAATTTTATCCTTGTTTATCTGCTCTCCAACGCAGAGATTACCTTGTTCAGATTGGTGAGCTCATCTCTGTCGGAGGGCGGAGTTTTTTCGAAATTAGTTCTGATTTTCTCTAAAAAAGTCAAAATCTTTCCTATCGTTTCGGAATCGTTTTCGGTGCGGGCTCTGCCTGCAAGCGTCATTACGGCGTTGCCGTAGGCAAAACTCGTATCGCCGTTCAGTTCCTTGGCTTTTTCGAAAGCCTTATCCTTCTCGCCCGTGTTATAGTACGATATGACCAGCTTACCCCTTACCCAGTGGTCGTAGTCGTACCCGCTGCCCGTCTGCAATACGTTCTTTTCCTTGCAGACCGACGGATAATCGCGGTGCGTCACGAGCTGTTCGCCGTACTGCAACACGTATTCGTCCTTGCCTAAAAGCACGCTGTCGTCAAAGCATCTTGCCAGATCGGAACAGCTTTTGGTGTAATGATAGCGCAGCGACGCGTACTTTACCGCCAGATCGTAGTTGCCTATGCTCTCGGTTACCGTAGCCATATGCTGGGGAAAGGCGAAGTTGAATATAGCAAACACGCCGATAAAAATACCCAATATTATGAGGACGGTTTTTACCGCCGTTTTAACTACTAACTTCTCCAAAAAACAACCCGTCTGCCATTAAAAAAATATTTTAACTATTTTATCACAACGCGAAAAAAAAAGCAACTGTTTAATCATATTATAAATTCCGCCGAAATAAATTTTAGTATGAAAAAATTTTTGCTTAGCCTTGCTTTGAGTATTCCCGCTTTTATGTTTTTCCCCGGTTGCAAAAAGAGCGCCGACTACTTCTCTTTCGTGTCCGAATACCGCAAGAGCGTTTACCTTTACGAGGACGACTTATTGTCGGTCAGGATTTACTCGGTAGACAAGGAAACGCCCTACTCCCTCGACGGATTTAAGGGCGACGTCAGCAACGTTACCGAAGTATTTTTCGAGTACAAAAGCGGCGCGAGCGAAGTGGAAATAGAGCTTTTGGGACAGGGCGGCGAAATGAGCTGGCTTGCCGTTTCCCGCAATTTCTATCTGAGCTTTGCGGGCGAGGGGCTTAAAGGCGCGAGCATACCCGTCACGCTGAATATCGACGGCAAGGAGAAAAAGGTCGACGTGTTCAACGTTGCCGAGGAGGGCACGATAGACGGCAAGACCGCCTTGAAATGCGTGTACGAATACGACGGCGATACGTTCAAAGAGCTGACCGACGGCACGGCGTTTGCTGGTGAAATTATCGTACGCCTCTTATACGACGAAGGCTGTTACTACTACGTTGGCGTATGCAACCGCGAGGCTCAGGTGCACGCGTATTTAGTAAACGGCGCCGACGGCAGAATCATCGCCGAACATATCGATACGCCCTAAAAGCATACAATTTTTGAATTGTTGATAACTTATTTGTAAATTTTACCCAAATACGCCCTTTTAACGCGGTTTCTGTCGAATTAAAGTTAAATTGTTGATAACTTTTGCGCACCTTTGTTCTTTTTTATTGTGAACAGGTGTTTTTGTTGATAACTTTTTGTGCATAAACGCCCGTTTTTTGATGAATATACAGTGTTTTTATACAGTTATGCACAACAAAAAGCGCCCTTTTCGGGGCGCTTTTCAAGATAAAAAGTCACATATTATCGTGTTCTGTACATACAGATATTCGTCTTTGACACGCAGAATATCGCCATTTCTTTCTAAATACCCTGCGTTCTTTTTTAGCGCGTCGGCGTAAATCTTGTCGAAGTCGCAGTTGAATTGCGCGTTAAACGCGGCAACGTTCAACCCCTCGGCAGTCCGCAGTGCAAGCATTACGCTCTCCTCCATCTGCCCCTCTTTTTCAACCTCCTGGCTGTCAACCACGGGAAAACGGTTTGTCATAATGCACTTGAAATATTCGTCCAAATCGAACGTGTTGGTAAAGCGCACATTCTTGATATGCGAGGAAGCCGAAACGCCGAAGCCTATGTATTCGCCGCGCCGCCAGTAGTTGAAGTTGTGCCTGCTCTCTTTCCCCTTCTTGCAGAAGTTTGAGATTTCGTACCTTCCGAAGCCGAGTTCTTTCAGTTTATTTACGCCGAACGCATACATTTCGGCAACCTCGTCGCCCTCCGGCAGTTCGCCGTTTAAATAGTCTGTGTAAATGGGCGTGCCGTCCTCGGGCGTCAATGCGTACATAGAAATATGGCTTGCGCCGCTCTGCGCGGCAACCTCACTCGATTTTGCGATATCGTCCGTCGTCTGCCCCTTTAAGCCTATCAT
>CAMWKX010000015.1 GCA_947174955.1 uncultured Clostridia bacterium
ACGTACACGCACCCGAAAAGTACGGAATTTATCAGTCCGTGGGCGACACGGTCGGTCCGGGCGGCGTTTTAAGAGCTATGCGCACCGTGCCGCTGTACGAGGAATTTGCCCGCAAAATCAAGGCGATCTGTCCCGACGCGTGGGTCATTAATTTTACCAACCCGATGACCATCTGCACCAAGACCCTTTACGACGTGTTCCCCGAAATAAAAGCGTTCGGCTGCTGTCACGAAGTGTTCCACGCGCAGGATTTTCTGTGCTGCGTACTCAAAGAAATCAAGGGCATTTCGGTTACGCGTAACGATATCTACACCGACGCGAGCGGCATCAACCACTTTACGTGGATAACCGAAGCGCGTTACGGCGATATCGATATTCTCTCGCTTATTCCCGAATTTTACGATAAGTTTTTCGAAGAGGGCTATTACGAGAAGGAAGGCTTGCGCTTTGCCTTTAAGACCGATCCGTTTGCTTACGGCAACAAAGTCAAGATGGATTTATTTATGCGCTACGGTGCGCTTGCGGCGGCTGGCGACAGACACCTTGTGGAATTTTTAAACGGTAATCAGTATCTCCGCAACCCCGAAACAGTTAAAGACTGGGCGTTCAACCTGACTTCGGTCGACTGGCGCGAAAACGACCAGAAGGCGCGCATTGCCGAAACGATTGAGATGTCAGAGGGCAAAAAGCCCTTCCCCGTAGTTAAATCGGACGAAATCGCCGTAGATCTGATGAAAGCGATTATGGGTTTTTCCACCATTGTTTCAAACGTAAATATGCCTAACCGCGGACAGGCGCCGCAACTGCCCCTCGGTGCGGTTGTGGAAACAAACTGCGTATTTTCCAACGGTCAGGTCAAGCCGATCGTATCCAAACCTCTCCCCTTAAATGCGGCAAATCTGGTCTTGCGCAACTGTATTAATATCGAGGCTCTGTACGACGGAATAAAGAAGCGCGATATGAACGCTATTTATCAGGTATTCGTAAACCAGCCGCTCTTATCGTCGCTCACATTTGACGAGAGCAAGTCGCTGTTTAAGGAAATGTGCGAAAATACCCGCGAATATTTATCCCCCTATTACGATCTGGACGGTTATTTCAATTAAGTATTAACGGGCGGCGGAACACGTTCCGCCGCCCGTTTTTTACATTTAACCCCGCAATATGCCGCAACGAACGGCATTTTTTACTTTTTATCGCTCTTCATATTATGCTTGAACGCAACAAGCGCAAGCGCCGCAAACCCGATTAAAAATACCGCTATCGGGATAATTCCAAGTGCCGCAACATTGTCGAACGTATACGCTCCGGCGTCGGGAAGAGTATGCGAAGCCCCCGTAATCACTCTGCCGATATATACCGACGGATAGAAGGGCAAAAACCTGCAAAAGGTCTCGAACCCACCCATAGTATCGAGCGGCATCCAGGCACCACCTAAAATGCCTGCCGCCGAAATAAATATCGACGAAATACCGGGCGCCGCCTTTTCGTTTAAGACACTGCCGAATAACACGCCGAGGCAAATACATATCAAAAGCATAGGCAACATTTCCAGCATTAAAAGAAGCGCCGCCCCGAACGTGAAAAAGCCGCCGCCGGTAATCAAGGCAAGCAACCCGCCGAAAATAAGACAGGCAATCTCCTGCGTTACTCCAACCACGAAAAACGGTACGGTATACCCCAGCACGAAATCGACCGTTTTCATAGGCGAGGTATAAAGACGGATAACGAACGCAGACGTTCTGTCACTTGCAACCAAAAGGCTGGAAAGCATCATAACGAATGTGAACGAAAACATCATCATACCGGGAATCAGCGTTTTCGCATTGAACATTCCGTCCATGCCGTCGGCGTACTTGCCGATAACGTTAAACAGCACAATCATTACGACGGGGAAGCCGATGCCGAAAACGTAACTTAAAGGGTAGCGCAGCATTTCCAGAAAATTGCGCTTTATAAACGCGTTGGTCATTCTCATAAGTCCGCCTCCGTGACGATGCGCACGAACGCCTCCTCGAAGCTGTCCGTCCCGCCTGCCGTCTTGATCTCATCCACCGTGCCGACGACTTTGACCTTGCCCTTCGCCAAAACCGCCACCTTATCGCACAGCGCCTCTATCTCTTCGAGGTAGTGCGAGGTCAGAACAATGGTCGTTTCGCCTTTGATTTTTCTTATAACCTGCCAAAGCTCGCGCCTGGCAAGCACGTCCAGCCCGAGCGTAGGCTCGTCCAAAAACAGAATTTTCGGCTTGGACACTAGCGCCGCCGCAATGGAAAGTCTGCGTTGCCAGCCTCCCGACAGCTTGCCCGCGCGCCGCGAAAGCACTTCCTGCAGGGAAAAAGTTTCGATTACCCGCTCTACCGCTTCTTTCCTTTCCGCCTTGTTTTTATAATAAATTTCGGCAAAGAACTGCAAATTTTCTTTAACGGTAAGTTTGCCCGCAACCGACGTTTCCTGCGGGGAAATACCGATAAGCGGTTTGATTTCCGCCATTTGACCTTTAACGCTCTTTCCGAACACGAACGCCTCGCCGTCTGTCGGGTCGCTAAGCCCGCACAGAATTTTTATAAGCGTCGTCTTACCCGCGCCGTTAACGCCCAAAAGCCCGAAAAGCTTACCCTCTTCCACTTCTAACGAGCAATTATCCAGCGCCGTCACGTCCTTAAATTTTTTAGTGAGATTTTCACACTTTACAGCATTCATACAATAATAATAAAAAAATTGCGCCCGGTTGTCAAGCGCAATCATTATTTATTTTAAGCCTCGCACTTTTTGCGGCGTCTTAAAACCCGCTTGCCATTTTCCCTCTTTCGGGAAAGAAGCTTTGCAATCAGCTTGTAAATTTCGCCGAAAAGTATAACCGACAGCGACGCGCCGAACACGAGCGCCCAAAGGTGAGCGGGGAGCGCGGCTATATCGAACGCGGGCGCGAGCGGTGAGAAGCACAGCGCCAGATTTACGCCTATTCCCAGCGCGACGGTTATAAGCAGCACCTTGTTCGAAAGTATACCCTTGAACGCCGAGCCGTTTCCCGAACGCACGTTGAACGCGTGGAAAAGCTCCATAAACGAGAGGGTTAAAAACGCTACCGTGACAGCCTCGGCATTGCCGTATTTTGCAAGCGTGAAAGCATACGCCGCAACCGTTACCCCCGTAATATATAGCGCCGAAATCAAAACTGACAGCAATGACGGCTTTGAAAACAGCGCCTCCTCCGCCCTTTGCGGCTTGTGCTTCATATCGTCGCCCAGTCCCTTTTCGACGCCCAGCGCAAGCACGGGGAAGCTGTCGGTTATAAGGTTTATCCACAAAAGCTGCGTGGACGGCAGGAAGTTAAATCCGACGAACGCAAAGGTTACGACCATAATTGCCAGCACCTCGGCGAGGTTGGTCGAAAGGAAGAACTGTATGGTCTTTTTGATATTAGAGGATATGCGTCTGCCCTCGCGCACGGCGGAAACTATGGTTGTAAAGTTGTCGTCGGTGATGACCATATCGGCAACGCTCTTGGTAACTTCCGTGCCGCTCTTGCCCATAACTATGCCTATATCCGCGCTCTTTACGGGCGGCGCGTCGTTTACGCCGTCACCCGTCATTGCTACCACTTCGCCCTGCGACTGCTTGATTTTTACTATGATATTCTTGTGTTTAGGTGACACGCGCGCAAACACTCTGCCCTTTCTGACCGCCTCTTTAAGCTGAGGTTTGGTCATTTTATCGAGTTGCTCACCCGTAAACACCTCGTCGGGGGTAGCGGTAATTCCCGCCTTTTTTGCGATTGCAAGCGCGGTTGCGGGGCTGTCGCCGGTAATCATAACGGTGGTAATGCCCGCGCCGCGGCAGTCCTCGACAGCCTCTTTCACGCCCTCTTTCAAATCGTCCATCATACCGCACAGACCGATAAAAGTGAGGTTATCCTCGCTCAGTTCGCTGCCGTCCTTGTATGCGAACGCCAGCACGCGGAGCGCTTCGCCCGACATTTCCGCGCACTCATTTTCAGCGCGGCTCAGATCGCTTTGCGTAATTGCCCGCCCGCCGTTCTCGGTCAAAACGCGCGTGCATCTTTTCAGAACCTCCTCGGGCGCGCCCTTGACGAACACAAACGTGCCGCTCATAGTTTCCGCACGCACAGACATAAGCTTGCGCTCGGAGGTAAAGGGAATTTCGCCGATAACCGAGTACTCTTCCGCCCAGCCGTTTTCCTCTGCATACGCTTTGATAGCCACCTCGGTGGGGTCGCCGATATAGCTGCCGCGCCCGCCTTTTACGCGTGTGCAGACAGACATACAGGCGTGCAATTTGGCAGTTGCCCCCGTACTATCCCCTGTTGAACACTCTTTTTCGGCTGTAAACGCCCGAACGACCTTCATTTTATTCTGCGTGAGCGTACCCGTCTTATCCGAGCAAATGCAGGTACAACCGCCTAGCGTTTCCACGCATTTCAGCTTGCGAATGACCACTCTCTGACGGCTCATCCGCTGAACGCCCATAGCCATTATGACGGACACGACGGCGGGAAGTCCTTCGGGGATGGCGGCAACGGCAACCGCGACGGCGGTCATAAAATTCTTTAAAAGCCCCGTTCCCTTGGCAAAGAATCCGACGGCGAAAACCACTGCCGCAACGGCTATTACGAACGCCGAAATTATTTTGCCGAGCTTGTTGAGGCTTCTTTCAAGCGGGCTCTGTCCCTTTTGAACGCTTTCCAGCATTTCGGCAATGCCGCCGATTTCCGTATCCGTACCCACCGCGGTAACGACTCCTTCACCGCTGCCGCGCACGACGAAAGTCGACGAAAATAAAAGATTGCTCGCATTGGACTGCGTTACAGTTTTGCCGACGATTACCGTATCGCGCTTTTCAACGCTAAGGCTCTCTCCGGTCAGCGCAGATTCGTCGCATCTTAGCTCGGTCGCCTCGATAACGCGCATATCCGCAGGCACCACGTCGCCCTCCTCGAGTAAAACGATATCGCCGACCGTAAGTTCGGTTGCGTCGACTTCTATAACCTCGCCGTCACGCCGCACCCGCGCCGTCGTGGTATTCAGCTTTTTAAGACTCTCTATCGCCTTGTCGGCGCGGTACTGCTGAATTGTACCGACGACAGCGTTTAAAAGAATTATCGAAGCGATTATTGCCGTGTCGGCAAGGTCGCTCTTTTCACCCGAAAACGCGGCGATTACCGCCGAGATGCACGCCGCGGCAATCAGAAGTATAGTCATCACGTCGCCGAACTGTCCGAAAAACAGCCCGACAACCGACGTGCGCTTGCCCTTTTTCAGCTCGTTTTTGCCGTACTTTTGCTGACGGCTTAAAGCTTCCGCGGAGGCAAGTCCGCACTTGTCCGAGTTCAGTAGTTGCAGCGCCCGCTCCTTGGGCACGTCGGCAAATTTAAGCATAGAATCTCTCCGAAATCTTTTTACTTAAATAGCCTATTATTTTAAATGATAAAATATGCCCGCGGCACAAATGCCGCGGGCTTACGTTTTATATATTCTTTTCTAGTTCCTCGGCGTAGCGCACGGTCGCCATAGCGTCCTTGCAGTACCTGTCGGCGCCGATTTCTTTCGCGTACTCTTCGTTGAGCACCGCGCCGCCCACGCAGATTTTAACCGACGGCAATTCCCTTTTCAAAAGCTCAATCGTTTCCTTCATAGACACGACCGTCGTCGTCATCAGCGCGCTTAAACCGACCAGCTGAACACCCCTATCCCGCGCCTCCTTCAATACCGTTTCGGGCGGCACGTCGCGCCCCAGGTCGTAAACCGTGAAACCGTAGTTTTGCAGCAGCGTAACCACGATATTTTTGCCGATATCGTGAATGTCGCCCTTGACGGTTGCCAGCACCGCCTTTAATTTTTTTGCGTTTTCGGCGGGGTTGAGCTTTGTCTTGATTACCGCAAACGCCGCGCTTGCCGCCTCGGCGCACATAAGTAGCTGAGGCAAAAACACCGTTTTGTTCTCGAACCCCTTGCCCGCCTCGTCCAGTGCGGGAATTATAAATCCGTTTATAACGTCGAGTGGTTCGGAATTTTCCAGAAGCATTTTCGCGCTTGCCGCCGCCTCGGCTTTCAATCCCTTTAAAATGAAGTATTTCAAGTCGCCCGTAACCTGGGTACCGCCCTTTTGCGCGGCGGTCACGGTAATTTCGCCCGCACTCACCGAGGAAGCGTATTCGATATAGTCCGCGCAGTTTTTATCCAACCCGCTTAATGCAAGAAACGAATTATACGTTTTGAGCATCTCTTGCGAGTTAGGGTTATAGATAGCCGCCGACAGCCCGCGCGCAAGCGCCATTGCGAAAAACGTAGAGTTTATAAAGTCGCGCTGAGGCAGTCCGAAGGAGATATTGGATACGCCCAGCGAGGTGTTACAGCCCAGTTTATGCCGTATGTAATCAAGCGCGACGAGTGCCGCGTTTGCCGCCGTATTATCCGCGGAAACAGCCATTGCAAGGGTATCGAAAATCAATTGCCCCCGCAATATGCCGTAACTATTCGCATATTCTATTATTTTTTCGGCAATTTTAACACGTCCTTCTGCAGTAGACGGAATGCCGTTTTCGTCCAAAGTAAGGCATATAACAACGCCGCCGTACTTCTTAACGAGCGGGAAAACGGCATCCATACTTTCGCGCTTGCCGTTCACCGAATTGACCAGCGGCACGCCGTTGTATACGCGCATCGCCCTACCCATTGCCGCGGGGTCGGAGGTGTCGATCTGCAAGGGCAAATCGGTTACCGCCTGTATTTCGCAAACGCACTTTTCAAGCATCGACGGCTCGTCGATTTCGGGCAGTCCAACGTTGACGTCCAGAACGTGCGCACCCTTTTCCGCTTGCGAAACCGCCTCGTTTAAAACGTATGCAATATCGTTTTCTTTAAGCGCCTGCTTTAAGCGTTTTTTGCCAGTGGGGTTTATTCTTTCGCCAATCAGTACGGGAATGTCCCCGAAATATCGCGCTTGCGTATAAGAAGAAACTACCGTCAGCCCCTTATTTTCGATTGGCTTAACTGCGATATGTTCAATCGCCTTAACAAGTTTTTCTATATATTCGGGCGTCGTCCCGCAGCACCCGCCTATCAACCTTGCACCCGCTTCGACGAGCGGTACCATCTGTTTTGCAAAGTCGTCCGCGCCCAGCGAGTACACGGTTTTACCGCCTTTTTCCTGCGGCAGTCCCGCATTGGGTTTTACAATTACGGGGGTCGACGAAACCTTTAAAATGCGCTCCACCGTCGCCGCCATCTCCGCGGGGGCAAGCGAGCAGTTAATACCCAGCGCGTCCACGCCCAGCCCCTCGGCAAGCGCAACGAACGCTTCGGGCGAAGTGCCCGTCATCGTCTTACAGTCGCTACCGAAAACCGCCGACACGAACACGGGCAGAGAGCAGACTTCCTTTGCGGCGATAACCGCGGCTTTGAGCTCGTAGATATCGTTCATCGTCTCGATGAAAATTACGTCCGCGCCTGCCTCCGCGCCCGCCTTTACGGTGCGCTTGAAAATTGTCAACGCGTCCTCGAAATCCAGCCCGCCGAGCGGCTTTAACAGCTTGCCAAGAGAACCGATATCGAGCGCGATAAACTTGTCCTTTAAACCCGCGCGCGCCCTGTCCGCACAACTTATTCCCGCGCGGATAATCTCTTCTAATCTGTCGTCGAATTTTAAGGAATTCGCGCCGAACGTGTTGGCGCAAACGATATCGCTGCCCGCACAAAAATAGGCGCGGTGAACAGCCGTCACCTCGTCGGGATTGGATATATTCCATTCCTCGGGGAGCACGCCGAGCGGCAGTCCGCGCTCTTGCAGCTGCGTACCCATACCGCCGTCTAAAATGACGCGCCCCGATTGCAATTTTTCAAGTATAGTCATAATTTTACCTGATGCCCACAATCGCCGTAACCGACTTTGTTGGGGTCATAAAACAGTCGTCCGAAAGGGTTATACCAATATGCTTCGTAACCAATAGAGCCGCAAATATGTCCCGTTGAAGGGTCAAAGGCAGGTCGCCGTACCCGCACGAAAAGCGCGGCCGCGTATCGCCGTATTCACGCTTGAAAAGGGCACACAGCTCCTCGCACCAGTCCTCGACAAGCGCCGCGCCAGCCGCCTGCATTACCGCCGCTTTCGCGGGCGATATGCGCGAATATTTGGCAATCAATCGGTCAATTCCCGCACCCGCAGTGCACGCGAACAGCACGCACTTTACGCATCCCGCAAGGTTTAACGCAAGCGAGTGGCTGTTAACCTTGGCAAACCCCAAATCGATATTTTCACCCTGCACAGAAATATCGAAAACCGAGTAGCACGCGCGCAAATCCTGCGCCGCCAGGACCTCGCTTTCACACTCGCGCAAAAGTCCCTGCACACCCTCCTCGGGTATTACGGTCTTGCCGTAGCCGAGGTACCTCAGCGTTTCGGACACGTTAAGTTTATCAAGCTTTCCGCGCACCGTCTTAATCATATAATATAGCTTAAATTCTTCTTGATTTCCGCGGCAATCTGCGGCTTGTTCATAGAATAAACGTGCACCGCCTTTACGCCGTTTGCGTACAAATCGATAATCTGCTCGCACGCGTAAATTATGCCCGCCTGCGCCATAGCCTCGGGATTGTCGCCGAAGCGGTCCAGAATGCGCTTGAAGCGCGTGGGAAGCGACCCGCCCGAAAGGGAGATTATGCGCTTAATCTGCTTTGCGTTGGTGACCGGCATAATGCCCGCGATTACAGGCGCATAAACACCCGCCTCCCTCACCTTGGAAAGAAAGCTGTAGTAGACATCGTTGTCAAAGAACATCTGAGTGGTTAAAAAGTCGCAACCCGCGTCCACCTTTTTCTTCAGGTTTTCAATGTCGGAAAAGAGGGTCGGCGATTCGGGATGTCCCTCGGGATAGCACGCGCCGCCCACGCAAAAGCCGCCCGCCGCCTTGATTTCGGCGACCAGCTCGCTCGCGTATTTGTAATCGAGATTGTCCGAAAAGCCCTCGGGCAAGTCGCCGCGCAGAGCCAAAACGTTTTCGATACCTTCCGCCTTTAAGTGCGCAAGTTTATCTTTTACTTCTTCTCTTTTGGACGAAATACAGGATAAATGCGCGAGTGCGGTTACGCCGAATTGCTCTTTAATGTGTTTGGTTACCGCAACGGTGTAGTCGCTCGTGCCGCCGCCCGCGCCGTAGGTTACGCTCATAAAGTCGGGCGAGAGCGCGGCAATTTTATCGACGGCGGACTGAACCGCCTCGAACTTGTCGCTCGTCTTGGGCGGGAACACCTCGAAAGATAGTACCGCCTTTTTGCCGTTTAAAATTTCCGTGATTTTCATATAAGCTATTCTATCATACAAAAAAGGGGAAAGCAACCGCTTCCCCCTTTTATTTCAAATTCAGTTAATTT
Source organism: uncultured Clostridia bacterium (assembly GCA_947174955.1). Classification (GTDB taxonomy): domain Bacteria; phylum Bacillota; class Clostridia; order Christensenellales; family Borkfalkiaceae; genus Coproplasma. Next base: position 9,390 of record CAMWKX010000015.1, read on the forward strand.
ACAGGCACAAATGCAAACGACTTAAATCTCAAACCGCCGTGAGTTATAAGCGTATACTTATATCCACACTGCAAAGTAAACGTATCGGAAGTATCGGCTGTAGGTATCCCATCTGATGTACCGTAACCCGTGCTCTTTAAACTTACCCCGTTGCCGTCTATCCTGTAATATCTGTTTGTGTTGTTTGTGCTCGCCCTTCTTGCGGAAATAGTCAATTTTACGCTGCCCGTATACTCGGTCAAATCAATCGTAATTATCTGCGTATCCACGTCGGCTTGCGGAATACTTTGAAGATAAGTGTTGTCGTGTATCTTCCAAACTGTTCCGTTAATCAAAGCCATAACGCCCTTGTTGTCCAGCGCAATATCAGAAGTAAGGGTCGTGTTTTCAGTTCCCACTCCGTTTGCGCTCGAACCGTTGACGGTAAAAGCAGATAAGCTTCCGTCCGGCGTAGGGCCGGGAGTTTCCGTGCCCGTACTGCCGCCGTTCCCCGCACCGCCGAGCGTTACGTCTTCGCCGTGCTTCTGAACCCCCGCAAGCTGGGGAATATAAGTCTTGGTTTCTTCGGCGGTAAACATTACTGTTACGTCGCTCTTACCGTCTTTATAGTAGAACAGACTGCTGTTGGTATCGAAATTCTTTGCAAATCTCTGATCCGACGTGTCTACAGTTGCGTTTCTGTCGGTACCGATATACAGATAAGCGCCACCCGCTTTGTTGTGATCATTAACTTTGTTTTTATCTATAACGCAGTTAATAATTTTAGCCGAAGGCTTACCGTAACTGCCCGTGACAAGCTCTACGGGGTAGTGGTTTGACGCGTCCTCGGTGAAGTAGCAGTTCTCGATAAACGCATACGCGCCCGCACGGAGCGAAATACTGTACAGCGTGCTTCCCGAATAGTAGTTGTTGTACATATGCATATTCGCCTGTCTGCCGAGAGGCATACGCTGGTTGCAACCCTCGTAATAGTTGTGGTGGAAGGTCACGTTTGCCGTAGAGTGACCGTCGCCGCCGCCTATAAGGTTGGTCTTGTGCGTCGATATATAGTGGTTGTAAGCAATCGTAATATTTTTAAGCCCCTTGAAGTCGGTGGAGCCGTCGCCGTCGTGCTTATCCTGTTCGTTGCAGACGTCCCAGTAATTTTTACCCTCGTCAAAGGTGTTGTGATGCAGCCAGATGTTGCCGCTCTTGAATGCCGAAAGCTCGCTTACGCCCGATTCGCTTGCCTCGAACGAGCAAGCGTCTTCGGTGTAGTCGTCGAAGTGAAGGTTTCTCACCTCGATAGAGCTGCTGTTCTTAAACGTCATACCCCACTGTATTATTTCGGCACCCTCACCGATGCCCTCTACGGTAACGTTTTTAACGTTCTGTATAGAGCAATCGTTCCAGCAACTGTCGAACTCGTCCTTACTCGCGTCGTACTTCGCCTTGCTGTTCAAGCCTATCAACTCCGAATAAACGGAGGTGTTAAGCGAATTAAAACCGTCCTTTATCAGCGTAGCCTGCGTAAGATCTTTACTCTTACCTCCTTCATATTTTTTCGTGTCGGAATTATACGTGCTTCTTTCTATACCGTAGAAGTCGACCAGTTTTTTGCCGTTAGCGCCGACTACCTTATCGGGCGTAAGAGGTTTACCGTTATTTTCGGTCAGACTGTTCCACGTAGCCGCGCCGACGGTGCCGACAATGCGCACGATTAGCGGTTTGGAAGTTCCCGCATTCTGTAAAATTTCTACGATACCCGTGCGCTCTCTTCCGTTGACGGTCGCCTTTACGGTATTCTTGTTCGCCTCGTTGACGTAAACGATAACCGCGTTATCCTTGGGCGTGCCGTCGTCGTTGTACGCACCCACGCCGTCACTCTTGCCGAAATGCGCGTAGCCCGAACGGTCGTAAGAGTGAATAGTCACGTCCGAAGCGGTCAGCACCTCTTTGGTAGAAGTGGTTATTTTAAAGTCGTAAACCGCGCCGCCCTTCAAGCCGACGAGGTCAACCCTCGCGGTTGTAGAGTTAAGCTGACGGACGAGGTATTGCTTGTCGTTACCCGAAAGCGCCGTGTAGGAACCCGCCGATTTGAGCTTGTATTCCACAATCGCGTTCGCGGCGTTGGTATCCGCCCACTCGAAAGCGGCGCACTCGTTGCCCGCGTAAGTGTAGCTGATCTTTGCGTCGACTACGGGCTGAGAAACCTGCGCCTCGACGGTTATCGAGCAGTTTGCCGTGAAATTGCCGTCGGCGGTCTTGACCGTTACGGTTGCCGTACCCGCCGATTTCGCAGTAACCAGACCGTTACCGTCAACCGTCGCAACCGCGGTGTTGCCCGACTGCCACGTTACGTTCTGATTGGACGCGCCCGCGGGCGTTATCGTTTTAGTGAGCTGTTTGGTATCGCCGACCTTTAAAGTCGCCGACGTGGGATTTACGCTGACGCCGGTTACCGCCACGGTCGTGATTGTCGCCTCGACGGTTATCGTGCATTGCGCGGTCTTGTTGCCGTCCGCGGTGGTGACCGTGATGATCGCCGTGCCCGACTTGTTGGCGGTTACTAAGCCGTCCGACACAGACGCGACGGCCGTATTACTCGAAGACCAGCTGACGTTTTTATTATCGGGATTTGCGGGAGTAAACGAAGGAGTAAGCTTTACGGTTGCGCCCACCTTTAAAGTCTTTGAAGTAATGTCCAGACTTACGCTTTCAACCTTGACGGGTGCTGGCGTGTCTTCGCTTACGTTGACCGTACAGACGTCCGTTTTGCTGCCGCTCGTCGTGGTAACGGTTATCGTAGCAGTACCCTTGGCGTGCGCGGTTACCTTGCCGTTCTGGTCAACCGTTGCAACCTCCTGATTGCCCGACTCCCACGATACGGTTTTGGTAGTTGCGTTTTCGGGAACAACCGTTGCGGTGAGCGTTTCGCTTCCGCCGACTTTAAGGTTTAAAACGTTCTTGTTCAAAGTTACGCCCGTAACGGCTACGGTCTGCGTTTCGCCCTGTTCCTGTCCGGTTTCGCCGTTGCCGCCGCCGATGATGTCGCACGCGGTCATAGTTGCCGTACCGAACGCGAACGAGCACGCAAGCAACATTGCAATCAAAGCTTTCTTTTTCATACTTACCTTCCGATAAATTACTCTTTAATATATTTACAAATATATTACCAAAAATATATCATTTCACGGCATAAGTTGTCAAGCGAATGACAAAAATTAAAAAAGCGGCGTTTTTAATGACTAAAAACGCCGGTTGCCCCCGTACTATGCCTTAACGAACGGGTTTTTATATCTCTATAAGATAGCCTTTTTCACGCAACGCGCACTCGATTTGGTCGAGTATTTGCTCGTTCTCCCCCGAAACGGTGTGGTAATGATAACCGTCGGTAACGCTCATTAAAGGCTTTGACGCGCCCGAAACGAGCGAGCGGTACAGCTCCTCGGCGTGGCGCAGAGTGGATAGTTCGAGCCTTGCGGAGATCTTTCCGTACACGCGGTGATTGACGGTGATATCCTCCACCTTACCCCCGCGCGAGATAATAATTTCACTCTCGTCGACAAGCTCCTGCAAGGTGTGGCGGCACTTGAAAACGCGCTCGGCGCGCAAGCCCGAGCCTAAAACGTAGCCGCGGTTTGTGGATATCACGCCGTAGCCCTGCGCCCTTAAAATGGCGATATCCTGCACGATAACCTGTCTTGACACCGAGTATTTTTCGCTCAGAAAATTGGCGGCGACGGGGCTTTGGCTGTTGCCTATCAGCGACAGAATTTCCGCCCGCCTCTCGTGCGCCTTCATTATATTTCCTCTTCGGGGCGTAGCTCTTTGAGCGACAAATCGAGAATGGGTGCAGAGTGCGTGAGCGCGCCCGACGAAACGAAGTCCACGCCCGTCTCTTTAACGCGCGCAACGTTTTCGAGCGTGACGTTGCCGCTGCACTCGGTGAGCGCTCTGCCGCCAATCATTTCGACCGCCTTCTTCATATCCGCAACCGACATATTGTCGAGCATAATTATGTCTGCGCCCGCTTCCAGAGCCTCGCGGCACATATCGAGGTTTTCCACCTCGACTTCGATTTTGCGGACGAACGGCGCGTAAGCCCTCGCCATCTCGACCGCCTTTTTAACGCCGCCCGCCGCGCCGATATGGTTGTCTTTAAGTAGCACGCCGTCGGAAAGGTTGTAGCGGTGGTTGTTGCCGCCGCCGCAGCGAACCGCGTACTTTTCGAACACGCGCATATTGGGCGTGGTCTTGCGGGTATCCAGAAGCTTGGTTTTCGAACCTTCCAAAAGCCTGGCAACACTGCGGGTGTAAGTTGCAATGCCGCTCATACGCTGCAAAAAGTTGAGGGCAACGCGCTCGCCCGATAGAAGCACGCGGATATCGCCCGAAACCATGGCGATGCGCTGACCCTTTTTAACCTCGTCGCCGTCCTTGACGAAAATCTCGATTATCGTGTGCTCGTCCAAAAGCTTGAACACCCTTTCGAAAACGTTGAGCCCGCAGATTATGCCGTCCTGCTTGCAGATGAGCTTAACCCGCCCGCGCTTATATTCGGGCATAACCGAGTTGGTGGTGACGTCCTCGTTGCCGATGTCCTCCTCCAACGCCAGTTTGATAAGTCTGTCCATTATAAGTTTTTCGGTCAAATCGTTCATTTTATCACCTCTTGAATTCCGCGTTTATATCAACGCCTTTATCCGCCAGTTTAATGGCTTTTGCAAGTTCTTTTTTGTATTTCTTTAAAAGCTCTTTCGGCTTTTTATATTTCTCTTCGTCCACGTTAAAAAGCGCCTGATTTCCCGTTATCTCCGCCATAGTAAGGGGGCAATAGCTGTTATTTATGTCCTGCGCCGCCCTCTTTGCAAACAGCAGACTTTCCAGAAGCGAGTTGGATGCAAGCCTGTTTTTACCGTGCACGCCGTTAC
>CAMWKX010000016.1 GCA_947174955.1 uncultured Clostridia bacterium
TACCAACTCGGCGTTCAAAAAGTATTCGCACGACGGGGCTGACAAGCCGAACAACGTCTAATCGACTTAGCTTCCCGCCCGCAAATTCTTTTGCGGGCGGGAGGTAGAAAGTTTCACGGGAAACAAATTCGGCAGCGGTAAAGAAAAGGGGGCGAGAATTATGGGAAAAGTTATTTCGTTTACCAACAAAAAAGGCGGCGTGGGCAAGACGACGACGGTCATCAATATGGCGGCGTACTGCGCCGACTTCGGCAAAAAGGTGCTTTTAATTGACCTTGACAGTCAGGGAAACGCCACGACAGGCTTAGGCTTTTCAAAGAGCGCATTAAAAAAATCGGTCTACGGCGTGCTGATTGAGGACGAAAAAATTTCGCAGAACATTTTGCCTACTGTGGTGCCGCTTCTCGATATACTGCCGGCAAACGTCGATTTGACGGGAGCCGAGGTCGACCTGGTGTACAAGCGTGACCGCGAGCAGATTTTAAATAACGCTTTAAAAGAGGTTCGCGACAAGTACGACTACATATTTATCGACTGCCCGCCGTCGCTCGGGCTGGTGACTATAAACGCGTGGGTGGCGTCCGACTCGGTAATAATACCCTTGCAGAGCGAGTATTACGCAATGGAGGGCGTCAGCCAGCTGATGAATACCATTGCTCTTGTAAAGCAGCATCTCAACCCGCACTTATTTATCGAGGGCGTGGTTATAACTATGTACGACGGCAGAGCGATTGTGTCGCGTCAGATTGCCGCCGAAATAAAAAAGTTCTTTAAAAACAAGCTGTACGAAATTATAATTCCGCGCAACGTGAGGCTGTCGGAGGCGCCCAGCCACGGCAAGCCTATACTCGTATACGACCCCAAGTGCGTGGGCGCACGGGCGTATAAGGCGCTTACAGAGGAGTTTTTATCCAGGCAAAGATAAACAGGTTTAACGACTGCTGAAATCAAGGAGAGTAATTATGGCGAAGAAAGAAGAGAGGGGCTTGGGCAAGACGTTTGCCGACCTTATGGGGGATACCGTCGACGCGTTCGAACAGACGTATGCGGGCGGCAGACGCGAAATGTTTACATATACCGAAGAGGAAAAGGCGAACGCGGAAGAGATGCTTCTTTCCAAAATTTACGCCAACCCCAACCAGCCGAGAAAGCACTTTGACGAGCAGGCTTTAAGGGAGCTTGCCGATTCCATAAAAAAGCACGGCGTGATTATGCCCATCGTCGTAAACGACGACCACAGCGGCAGGTTTATGATAATCGCGGGCGAACGCCGTTTCCGTGCGACCAAGCTTGCGGGACTTACAACAATCCCCGTAATCGTGCGCAACTATTCCGAGAGAGAAATTAAGGAAATTTCCCTTATCGAAAACTTACAGCGCGAGGACTTAAACCCCATCGAAGCAGCTGCGGCTATGAAACAGCTTATGGTCGATTATAAGCTCACTCAGGACGAGCTTGCCGAGCGTATAGGCAAGTCGCGTCCCGCAATCGCCAACACGCTCAGACTCTTATCGCTGACGTCCGACGTAATGCAGATGGTGGCGGAGGGTAAGCTGTCGGCGGGACACGCGAGAACGCTCGTACCGCTCGCCGCAGAGGACCAGATAGCTTTTGCCACGGACGCCGTAAAGAGCGGTATGTCCGTGCGCGAGCTGGAAAAAAAGGTGCGCGCATACAATATGTCGCCCGAGCTTTTGGAAGAAAAGAAGAAGAAAAAGCGCGCGCTCGCTTCAATCGAGCTTAAAAACCTCGTAGACCGTATGCGCTTTACCTTCCGCACGAAGGTCAGCCTTATCGGTAACGACCAGAAGGGCAGAATTTACATCGATTACTATTCGCGCGACGATTTGGAGAGAATATCCGAAATTCTCGATATCATTGACAAACAATAAAGTTATACACAAAGTTATCAACACGGTGCATAACCGACTGTCGGCGTATTGTGCAAAGGTATATAACTCAATGGACAGGTACAGCAAATTTACCATTTTGATAAACAGAATATCGAGGAGTATACACCGTATCAAAGACGACGTTATGTCTAAATTCGGGTTAAAGAGCGCGCACGTTTCCTGTCTGTATTATCTGTATAAGGAGGGCAAGCCGCTCACTGCGCGCGAGCTTTGCGACGCCTGCGAAGAGGATAAGGCGGCTGTTTCGAGGGCAATCGATTTGCTGAATAAAGAGGGATACGTGACCTACGGCGGCAACCTTGAAAAGAAGTACAAGAGCCCGATAACTCTTACCGCGAAGGGCGAAGAGGTAGGTAAGTCGGTTGCGGCTAAGATAACCGATATACTGAGAGTTCTCGACGACGGAATGAGCGAAGAGGACAGAGTGGTGCTCTACGGAAGTCTGGAAAAGATTTCGAACACCTTGCAGGATATTTGCGGCGGCGTTGATGAGAACTGAATATAACAATAAAAGCGGCGCGGACTGTTCAGTCCGCGCCGCTTTCGTTATTTGTTTTTAATTTGCGGAAATGTATTTTGCAAGCGTTGCCTTAACGACTTCGATATTGATAGGTTTTGCAATGTGCGCGTTCATACCGCAAGCCAGGCACTTTTGCACGTCTTCGGCAAACGCGTCGGCGGTCATTGCGATAATAGGAATTTTGTTGTAGCCCTTTCTCAGACTGCGGATAATAGTGGTGGCTTCGAGACCGTTCATAACGGGCATACGCACGTCCATTAAAATCGCGTCGTAGAAATCGGGTTTGTGGGCAAGCAGCTTATCCACGCAAATCTGACCGTTTTCCGCGTGCTCCACGACGATACCTTCGCTCGACAACAGCAGGTCTGCAATCTCCCAGTTGATGTCGTTGTCCTCGGCAACGAGTATTCGCTTGCCCTTGAGGTCGGGATGAATTCCCACGTGCTGAACGCTTTCGTCGCCGCCATTCTTGGAGCCAGATTTCATCAGACCGTAGTAAAGGCTGGATCTGAACAGCGGTTTGGGAATAAATCCGCTTACGCCTGCCGCGAGAGCTTCGTCTTCAGCTTCGGAGTAATCGTGAGTCGTGAGCAACAGGATTTTACCGCTTACGGACTTATGCAGTTTTTCGGCGATTTCGATACCGTTTACGCCGTGCTGTTTCCAGTCGGTCAGAACGAAATCGTAACCCTTCTTTTCCTTGTGCGCATTTTCCGCCATCTCGATTGCGGTCTGGTTGTCGTACGCCGCGTCGACCTTTATGCCTAAGGAGCCGAGCATAGCAATTTCCGTGTCGCAAAGCGTCTTGTTGCCGTCGACGACGAGTATTTTCCATTCGGGTAAATCGGAAGTATCCGTTTCGGGTATTCCCGACGTCTGGATATCGAGAACAACGTGGAAGACGGTGCCTTCGCCCTGTTTACTTTGCACGTCGATGGTGCCCTGCATAGAGTCGATAATGTATTTGGTTACCGCCATACCGAGGCCGGCGCCTTCGGTCTTGTCTACGCGCGCCCTGTCCTCGCGGGTGAACGAGTCGAATAGTTGTTTCTGGAATTCCTCGCTCATACCGATACCGTTATCCTTAACCTCGATATGAGTGCGGACGAAGTCTTCGCCGCGCGGCGATTCCTCCTGATAAACCGAAAGCTCTACGGCGCCCTCTTCGGGGGTGAACTTATACGCGTTGGACAGAAGGTTCAAGAATATCTGGTTGAGGCGCACGCTGTCGCTGTAAAGGTTTTCCGTAATAATGTCGCGCACGTAGACGTCGAACGTCTGCATTTTAGCCTTGAAGTGCGGCTGAACGATAGTGCATACGCCGTGGACGACTTCGCTTAAAGAGAGATGCTCCATATTCAGCGCCATATCACCTGTTTCGATCTTAGACATATCGAGCATATCGTTGATAAGGCTTAAAAGGTGGCGGGAGGAGATGGAAATCTTTTTCAGGCAGTCGGAAACCTGCTCCTTGTTGTCTATGTTGGCAATGGCGATGGTCGTCATACCCATAATGGCGTTCATAGGCGTTCTGACGTCGTGCGACATATTGGAAAGGAAGTCGCTCTTTGCCTTGTTTGCCTCTTCCGCGGAAGCCCTTGCCTCTTCGACCTGCTTTAAGTTACTTCTGTTCATCAGGAAGTAGACGACGAATATCGCGCTCATCAGAACGAGAATGATAACGCAGGCGACAATCATATTGGTGGTAAGGTTGTTGCTCAGTCCGTGCACGCGCGTGTCGAGGTCGGCGTAGTCCATAACGGTCACGTAGAACCATTCGGAATTTCCGAGCTTCTGGCAGTAGATGTGCTTATGCGCGCTCTTGGTGTTGAGTACCTGCGAAAAAGCTTTTACGTAAGATACGGCGGGATTTTTAGCATCCGCGGACATTCTTTCCATACCGCTTTTCAGCGACGACCATACGCTTTGGCTGTTTTCGGCTTTGAGGTCGGTTCTTAAAAATTCTTCGTAGCTTGTAATTTCTTCCTCGTCGCTGCCCATAACGATGGCGCCGTCGACGCTGATAATGTGAGTGTTAAATCTTTCGGACTTGCCGCCGTCGCTGTTCTTTTTGGAAAGCATATCGACGAAGACGTCGTTTTTAAGTCCGGCGACGAGTGCGGCGCAGTCGTTGCGGGCGGTGGGCACGGCGAAGAGGATAACGCCCTCTTCGATTGTCTGCGCGCTCGGATCGTCGGCGTCCGCCTTGTCGATACCCGCGGCGATTGCAACCTTTTTATTTCCCGCAACCAGGTCGGAAACGAAAGCTTCGCGGTCGTGGTCGGCAAGCTTTACGCCGTAAACGCTGCTCGATACGGAAGTTTCGTCCTCGCCGTAATAAATCTTTGAAAAGCTGCCGTCGGAATTCATAAGAGCGAGGTAGGTATAGCCGCGGGTTTTTGCCGCGCCTGCCATTCCCACGCGGATATTGTCCAGATCGTCCTGTCCCTCGATCCACGTTTTGCGCAGGTCGTCGACGTTTGCAAGCTGCTGGTCGATAACCTGGTCGTATCGCATAGTCGACTGAACGCCGACGCCTTCCATAAATATTCCGCCGACGTCGTTAATCGTGTCGGTACTTTTTCTGTTCATCGAAACGCCCAAAACAACGAACATAACTATGCAAACGGCGATAGCAAACGCAAACCCGCAGATTATTACGCGTTTGGAAAGCTTCTGCCATTTTTTTGTTATTGCGCTTTGCTCCATACTCTGTTCCTCTAAAAGTGCGTATTATTTCATTATTAATTATATCTATTTTAAAACTTTAAATTGTCATTGTCAACGGAATTTAGCCGTTAATATATTATAGAAACGCGTAAACGCGCACGTACGCGTGCGTATCAGGCGTTAAAAATGCTTTGACTTACGCCGTAATTTCGGTATAATAAGTTAGCGCACAATTTTAAAGGGGCAAAAAAATATGTCAAAAATTTACACCTCGGCGGACGCGCTTATCGGAAAAACTCCGCTTTTGGAACTCACCAATCTGGAAAAATCACTTAATTTAAAGGCGAAGATTTTGGCAAAGCTCGAATATTTCAACCCCGCGGGTTCGGTAAAAGACAGGGTGGCGAAAGCCATTTTAGACGACGCGGAGGAGCGCGGACTTTTAAAGCAGGGCACGGTTATAATCGAGCCGACGTCGGGAAACACCGGCATAGGGCTTGCCTCGGTCGCGGCGGCGAGGGGGTATAAGCTTGTAATAGTTATGCCCGACACAATGAGCGTCGAGCGCAGAAAACTTATAAAAGCGTACGGCGCGGAGCTGGTTTTAACCGACGGAAGTAAGGGTATGAACGGCGCGATTGCCAAAGCCGAAGAGCTGCACGCGCAAATGGAAAACAGCTTTATCGCGGGGCAGTTCGTAAACCCCGCCAACCCCAGGGCGCACTATCTGACCACGGGCAGAGAGATATGGGCTGAAACCGACGGCGCGATAGATATTTTCGTTGCGGGCGTGGGCACGGGCGGCACATTAAGCGGCGCGGGCAGGTATTTAAAGGAGCAAAATCCGCGCGTTAAGGTGGTTGCAGTCGAGCCCGTAAACTCGGCGGTGCTGTCTGGTAAGAGCGCGGGCAAGCACGGCTTGCAGGGTATCGGCGCGGGCTTTATTCCCGATACGCTCGATACGAAAATTTACGACGAAATCGCTTGCGTGACCGAGGAAGAGGCGTACAGTTTTGCACGGCTCATCGGCAAGAGCGAGGGCGTTTTAATCGGCATATCGTCGGGCGCGGCGTTATGCGCGGCCGTAAAGCAAGCGGAAAAAACCGAAAACGCGGGTAAAAACATTGTCGTAATTTTTCCCGACGGCGGCGACCGCTATTTATCGACAACCTTATTTGAGGAATAATAATCACAGAGGAAATGCAAGTGAAAAAGATAATTGAAAATCAGACTTTCGACGAGGAGAGAGCGCTGTACGGCAGCAAGGGACTGCTTATAAGGAACGTAAAATTCGACGGTCCCGCCGACGGCGAGAGCGCGGTGAAAGAGTGCGAGGATATCGAGGCGGAAAACTGCTTCTGCAATCTGCGCTACCCCTTCTGGCACGTGCACGGGCTTAAAATTTCGGGCACGGAAATGACCGAATTCTGCCGTGCCGCGCTGTGGTATTCGGACGGCATTTTAATAAAGGACAGCAAGCTTCACGGCATAAAAGCGTTGAGAGAATGCGCGGACGCCGTGATTGAAAACTGCGACATAATCTCGCCCGAATTCGGCTGGTCGGTCAGGGGAATCAAGATGAGCGACAGTACCGCCCAAAGCGAGTATTTTATGATGCGCTCGGAAGATATTCAGTTTAAAAACGTCGATTTCAAGGGCAAGTATTCCTTTCAGTACATCAAAAACGCGACGTTCGAAAATTGCCGCTTCGACACCAAGGACGCCTTCTGGCACGGCGAAAATATCACGGTTAAAAACAGCGTTATTAAGGGCGAGTATTTCGCGTGGTATTCGCACAACTTAACGCTCATTGACTGCACCATAATAGGCACCCAACCCTTCTGCTACTGCACGGGTTTAAAGCTTGTCAACTGCAAGATGGAGGGGTGCGATTTAGCGTTCGAAAAGTCGGAAACGGAGGCGGAGATTACCACCAAAGTAGACAGTATCAAAAACCCGTACAAGGGCACCATCACCGTTCCCGAGGTCGGTGAAATTATCCGCGACGACCCCAAATCGGACGGCGTTATTATCATTAAATAATGTTACTCGGCAGGCATCTTAACAAATACTATCTCAAATATATCTGGCTGTATCTTATCGGCGTAGTCGGGCTTGTGGCGGTGGACTGGTTCCAGCTGCTTCTGCCCGAATACCTCGGGCGGATAGTCGACCTGTTCGGCGGCGACAGCGTGGATACCTCGGCGCTTCGGGAAGTTGTCGTCGGGGTAATTTTCGTTGCCCTGGTACTTTTTTTAGGCAGGCTCACCTGGCGGCTTTCCATATTCAACGCGTCGCAGAAGACCGAGGCGGGACTAAGACGTCAGATGTTCGTAAAGGCGGAAAAACTGCCGCTTGCCTACTACAATAAAACCAAGGTCGGCACGGTTATGGCGTGGTTCACCACCGACCTCGAAACCATTGAGGAATTTCTGGGCTGGGGCACGATAATGCTCTTCGACGCGTCCTTTTTAACCGTGCTCGTAATAGTCAAAATGGTGCGGCTCGACTGGGTGCTTTCGCTCATTGTGGCAGTGCCGCTTATCCTGATTGCAGTGTGGGGTGCGCTGGTCGAAAAATTTCAGGCGGCAAAGTGGACGGAGAGGCAGACCGAGTTCGATAAACTCTACGACTATTCCCGAGAAAGTTTCACGGGTATACGCGTTATAAAGGCGTTTTTAAGTCAGACGCGCAGACTGCACGAGTTTGCGAAAATCGTTAAGAAAAACAAATCTGCAAACGTTTCGTACGCGCGTATGACCGTGCTTTTCGACTGTCTTATCTCGCTGATAATCGCGGTTATAACGGCTATAATTTTGGGCGTGGGCGGCTACTTCGTGTACGGCGCGGTTACCGGCAATCCCGCAAAAATTTTCGGGCACACGGTCGATATGACGGCGGGAAATCTCGTCACGTTTTTGGGCTATTTCGAAACGATGATCTGGCCTATGATGGCGCTCGGGCAGATAGTTTCTATGCGTTCGCGTGCCAAAGCTTCATTGAAAAGAGTGTCGGATTTTCTGAATACCGAAGAGGTCAAAGACCCCGAAAACGCGGTAATTTTAAAGGACGTAAAGGGCGCGGTTTCGTTTAAAAATTTCACCTTTTATTACCCCGACTGCAAGACTCCCGCGCTGAAAAATATCACGCTGGAAATCGCCGCGGGCGAGAAGATAGGAATTATCGGTAAGGTGGGCAGCGGCAAGACAACGCTTGTTAACAGCCTTTTCAAAATATACGGAACGGGCGAAAACCAGGTGTTCATCGACGGCGAGGACATAGCCGTCTGCAATACCGAAAGCGTGAGGGACGCGCTGGCGTATGCCCCTCAGGACAGCTTTCTTTTTTCGGATACTTTGGCAAACAATATTTCCTTCGCATTGGACGGTTGCCCCCGTAATATGGTCGAACGAGCGGCGGATTTTGCCGTTTTAAGCGGGGATATAGCGGGGTTTAAGGACGGGTATGACACCGTTTGCGGCGAGCGCGGCGTAACGCTTTCGGGCGGACAGAAACAGCGCACGGCGATAGCGAGGGCGTATTTGAAGGACGCGCCCGTGCTCGTTCTGGACGACAGCGTTTCGGCGGTGGATATCAAGACGGAAGAGGAAATTTTATCGGCAATCGAGAGAGAACGCGCGGGAAAAACCACGATAGTGGTCGCCTCGCGTGCGAGCACGGTTGCGCGCTTCGATAAGATTATAGTTATGGCGGACGGCGAAGTCGAGGCATTCGACACCCCCGAAGAGCTTTTGAAAATTTCGCCCACCTATCAGAAGATGGTGCGTCTGCAAGCCCTTGAAAACCAACTCAAAGGGGGCGGCGTATGAAAGGGAATTTAAAGCGTACGTTCGCCTGGTTAAAGCCGCAGGCCCCGCGGTTTGTAATAGCCGTTTTACTGATAGTTTTAAACGTTGCGTTCGACGTCGCGCTGCCTATATTCATAAGCTCGGCGACGAAAAATCTGCAGTCCAATTCGGTCAATCTCAACTTCATAATCGGGCTTGCCGTCGGCTACGTTGCAATCGGCGCGGTAAACCAGATAGTGCTTTACTGCGAGAGTATGCTGTTGCAAAAGGCGGGGCAGAGCGTGGTCGCCAATATCCGTATGGAGGTGTACAACCACATTCAGAACCTTTCGCAGGGACAGCTTGACAAAATGCCCGTCGGCTCGCTTGTAACGAGGGTCGCCTCGTATACCGCTTCCTTATCCGACCTCTTTACCGAAGTGCTGGTAAAGGTCATCAAAAACGTGCTGACGGTGGCGGGCGTGTACGGAATGATGCTGTACATAAGCTGGCAACTTTCGCTGGTAATGCTCGGCTTTATCGCCGCAGTCGCGCTCATATCCTTCGGGTTCGGCAAAATTATCGGCGCGCTGTTCAGAAAAGAGAGGCAGTATATCTCCGAATTAAACGCGTATTTAAACGAAAACCTTTCGGGTATGAAGCTCATTCACGTCTTCAACAGACAGCAATTCAAAGAGCTCGAATTCGTTATGAAGAACGAAAATCTGCGAAAGGCGCGCTATAAGGTGGTAATCGCGTTCGGCGTTTACCGTCCGCTCATCACCTTTATCTACGTGCTGTCGGTGGCGGTGACCTTCTACCTCGGATTGGGCTTCGGGCTGGACGCGGGTATGGTGGTTGCGTTCTATCTGTACCTCTCCAAATTCTTCAATCCCGTGCAGCAGCTCGCCGACCAGCTCAACAATCTGCAAAAGGCGTTCACCGCTTCCGAAAAGCTGTTCGCGCTTTTGGATATTCAGCCGGAAATACGCGACGCGGCGGACGCGGTAGAGATAGCGGAGTTCAGGGGCGAAATCGAGTTCGACCGCGTGTGGTTTGCATACGAGGGCGAGGACTGGATTTTAAAGGACGTTTCGTTCAAGGTCGGCGCGGGGCAGACGTGCGCGTTCGTCGGAGCGACGGGCGCGGGTAAAAGTACCATATTGTCGCTCATTGTGCGCAACTACGACGTGCAGAAGGGGCGCGTGCTCATCGACGGCGTGGACGTTAAGCATATAAAAATCAAATCGCTCCGCCGCGCGGTGGGGCAGATGCTGCAGGACGTGTTCCTGTTCAGCGGCACGATTAAAGACAATCTGACCTTGGGCAACGCGGAGTTCTCCGACGGCGAGATAGACGAAGCGTGCCGTTACGTCAACGCCGACGGATTTATCGCGGCGCAACCCGAAGGATTGGAGCAGGAGCTGTCCGAGCGGGGCGAAAATCTGTCGCAGGGACAGCGGCAGCTGTTGTCGTTTGCGCGCACGGTTTTGCACAAGCCGCAGATTTTAATTCTGGACGAGGCGACGGCGAACATCGACACCGAAACGGAGGCGCTCATTCGCGAGGGGCTGGAAAAGATGCGCGATATCGGCACTATGCTGATATGCGCTCACAGACTGTCGACGATAAGGAACGCGGACAACATAATAGTAATGCAGCACGGCGAAATAGTAGAAAGCGGCACGCACGAAAAACTGGTTGCGGGCGGCGGGTACTATTCGCGGCTGTACGCGTTGCAGCTCGAAAAGCAGTAAAGAAATATATTGACTTTCATTTGCGGCGGCAGTATAATAATAGTGAATTGCAATATTGGGGGAATTGAAATGAATAAGAATAAACTCACAAGGCTTATCGCCGTATGTATGGCGTGCCTGGGAACGGGCGTATTCGCCTTTTCGGGCTGTAAAAAGGGCGGTAGCGGACACAGTCATACGTGGACGGACGCTTACTATTCCGACGGCGAGAAGGGACATTACAGACTTTCGACCTGCCTCGACCACGCAACGGAGAAGAGCGCAATCGAAGAGCACGACGGCGACAATTGTTCCAAGTGCGACTACGTAAAGAATATTCCGGGAGCGGACGTTGCCGTGGAAGGAATAACTCTCGACCAGACCTCGCTCGAAATGACGGTGGGCGACGCGGACGTCAAGCTTAACGCTACGGTATCGCCCGACAACGCGACCGACAAAACATATTCTTGGGAATCGAGCAACGTCGCGGCGGCAACGGTAAGCGGCGGCGTAGTGCACGCGGTTGCGGAGGGCACGGCGGTTATCACGGTAAAGACCACGAACGGAAACAAGACGGCTACTTGTACGGTTACCGTATCGGCGGCGGGAACGGAGACGGGCAAAAACCCGAGCAAACCTTCAACTCCGCTTGTAACTCCCGACGACCCCGTAATCAAGCCCGTTCAGGGCGGACCGACCATAACCAAGTGGTCCAAGGGCGATCTGGAAACGGCGTACGTCGAATGGACGGCGGCGTCGGACGGCGACTGGTACAACGTTTACGTCAGCCCCGAGGGTGAAGATCAGTGGAGCAAACTCGACGCGCCGCTGGTAAGACAGTACAAGGATTACTACCGTGCGGACGCGATTGGTCTGGCGGCGGGCACGTACGATATGAAGGTCGTTCCCGTCGACGGCAACGGCGCGGAGCTTACGGATATTTCGGCGACCGCGGAAAAGATTACGGTTTGCGCTCACGAGCGTTCGGGCTACGGCTTCTACGGCGGCTCGGCTTCGGGCGCATACAACGACGACGGTACTCTGAGAGAGGGTGCAAAGGTAATTTACGTTACGGCGGAAACTGCCAAAACGGTAAAGGCTACCGTTACCAAGGGCAAAAATACTTCCGAATATACGGGCTTCCAGGCGATAATAAAGGCTCGTGAAAATTCCAATGATACTACGCCGCTCTGCTTCCGCATTGTCGGCACGGTAAGCATTGACGACACCGACGAATTGGCAAGCAAGGAAGAGGGCTTGCAGGTTAAGGGAACGGGCAACATAACCATAGAGGGTATAGGTAACGATGGTACGATATTCGGGTTCGGCATACTTATTCGCGGTTGCGATAACGTGGAGATAAGAAACCTCGGTATTCTCGACTGCCTTGACGACGGCATTTCAATCGATACCGACAACTCGCACTTATGGATGCACAATAACGACATATTCTACGGTCACGGCTCAGGCGGCGACAAGGCAAAGGGCGACGGCGCGCTGGATACTAAGGGCTCGACGCTCATAACCCATTCGTACAACCATTTCTGGGACTGCGGCAAATGCAATTTGCAGGGTATGAAGAGCGAAAAGACGGATAACCGCATAACCTATCACCACAACTGGTACGACCATTCGGACAGCCGTCACCCCCGTATAAGAACGGCTACCGTTCACGTTTACAATAACTACTTCGACGGCAACGCAAAGTACGGTGTGGGCGTAACTATGGGCGCGAGCGCGTTCGTTGAAAACAACTATTTCCGCTCGACCTCGAAGATGAAGCCTATGCTGTCTTCGAAGCAGGGCACGGATATCGCGCACGGCACGGCGGGCGAAACGTTCTCCAAAGAGGACGGCGGTATGATTAAGGCGTACGGCAACCATTTCGAAGGTCCTTACGAACTGCTTACGCAGAACGACACAGACCCCAATAATATCGACTGCTATCTTGCGACGACGCGCACCGAAAAGGTGCCCGCGACGTATAAGACGAAACAGGGCGGCACGACGTACAATAACTTCGATACGGCGGATGCAATGTACGAGTATACCGTCGATACCCCCGAACAGGCGAAGGAAAAGGTTATGAGGTATGCGGGCAGAGTGGACGGCGGCGACTTGAAGTGGACGTTCGACAACGCGGTCGAGGATAAAAATTACAGCGTTATTCAGGGATTGAAAGACGCGATTTTGGGATACAAGACTGCGATTGTCAAGATTGGCAAAGAAGATTAAAAGATAAAAAATTATAACAGCCGACGGTTCGCCGTCGGCTGTTTCTTTATTACTAATAATTGGTTTGTCACAAAGCTTTAAAAAAGTTGCATTGCGGTTGAAAATGTGATAAAATGCAATATTAGAGAGATTATATTCATTTATGCTTGCATAAATATAGGATTTATTCAGAAAATACACGAAAGGAGGTTAGCCGTGTCCGAAAATTTTCGTAAAATCAAGAAAAAATATCTGACGGTTGCAATTATTGCAAGCTGTGTTCTCGGCGCGTGCCTCGGCGTAGCTTTAACGTGTGCGCTCGCCGTGGTGTTAAAGACGTGCGGCGTCAATCTCCACTGGGCGGTTTATATTCCGATTGCCCTCGTACTTGCGGCGGGTGCGGGCTTACTGTTTTTCTTAATTCTGCGCCCCGACGATAAGCGTATCGCAAAAAAGCTTGACAGAGATTTCGCGCTTAAACAGAAGGTGCAGACTATGGTCGAGTTTGCGAACGCCGAGGGCGATATGCACGTTCTGCAGAGGGAGCAGACGGACGAGGCGCTCGGCGAAGTGGCGAAAAAGCGGGTCGATTTAAAGTGGCTTTTAAAGTTCGCTTTCATACCCGTCATTGCCCTTGCAATGCTCTTTGCGGGTATATTCGTGCCCGCGAAAAAGACGACGGGCGGCTACGAAGAGCCCCCTCCCTATACCATAACCGAACTGCACGCAAAGGCGTTGGAAAGCTTAATCGAGGACGTCGATAAAAAATCTTCGCTCGAAGAGGGGCTTAAAGGCTTAATCGTGCTTGACCTCAACGTGCTTCTGGATATGCTGCGGGAAGCGGAACTTCAGGACGAGATGGAAACGGCGGTAATCGGCACGGTGGGCAATATCGACAGGCTTGTGGCGGAAACCAATTCGTACCTGATAATCGGCGGAGTATTCGCGGAAGACGATGCGCTCAAATCCTTCTCCGAAGCGGGGATAAACGCCGTCGTGGACTATAAGAATTACAAGTCTTTAACCTCGATGAAGAGGGTTGAGGAGCGGGAAGCGGACGCGGAAGAGCGCATAACCAGCGTTCTCAACGGCTGGAAGAAGACCTTCCTTGCGGAGTATAAGCCAAAGGCGGAAGGCGCCGAGGCGGGAACGCCGTTGCAGGCGGAGGAGGCGGCGGCAAAGTTACGAGGTTTCGCCGCCGCGCTTA
>CAMWKX010000017.1 GCA_947174955.1 uncultured Clostridia bacterium
TCCGTGCCGTCGTCGTACGCCGACTTCAAGTCGGTGGTTAAAATAATTTCGCGCGGGCATTTGCCCGCGCCGCTTATTTTATTTACCTCTGTATAATTTGGCTAACCCGCCCTCGCTTGTTTCGCGGTAGCGCCCCGAGAGGTCGCGCCCCGTTTCATACATAGTCGTTATGATCGTATCCAGCGAAACTTTACGCGTGTACGTTAAAAAGTTGGCTATGTTCACTGCGTTTATCGCGCGCATTGCCGCAACCGCGTTGCGCTCTATGCACGGTATCTGCACCAAGCCGTTCACGGGGTCGCACGTCAGCCCCAGATGGTGCTCCATTGCAATCTCCGCCGCGTACTCGATTTGCTCGATGTCCATATCGTACAGCTCGGCAAGCCCCGCCGCCGCCATCGAACACGCGGAGCCAATCTCCGCCTGACAGCCGCATTCCGCACCGCTTATCGACGCATTGGTCTTGATAAGATTGCCCACTACGCCCGCCGCAGCCAAAGCCCGAACTATCTGTTCGTCGGTAAACTTATGCTGCTTTTTCATATAGTACATAACGGCTGGAATAACTCCGCAAGAGCCGCACGTAGGCGCGGTAACCACTCTGCCGCCCGCCGCGTTCTGCTCGGAAGTGGCAAATGCAAACGCGCATATCATACGGTTTTCGGCAATCTCAGCCGTTTCGCCTATGTGCTTGCTCTGCCAAAGGTACTTCGCCTTGCGCACGACTCCCAGCCCGCCGGGAAGCTCGCCCTCGGCGTTCAGTCCCTCTTTTATCGTCGCCCGCATCTGCGCCCATACCTCGGTAAGATAGTCCTTCGCGTCCGGCTCGACGGCGAAAACGTAATCGGGAAGGCGCATTTCGTTGTCGTTGAGGTATTGCTTGATTTCCTCGAAGCTGTTGAGCTTATACACCTCGGGCGTTTCGGCAAGGCTCTCGCCCTCGAAAACTATTCTGCCGCCGCCGACCGAAAGCACGGTGTGGCTTGCAATCTCTTTTCCGTCCTCCGAAACGCTGATAATCATAGTGTTGGGGTGGGACAGATTTTCGCTCTTGCAGTCGAAGACAATCTCCGCGTCGTCGCCTAAAACGCGCTTTATCACCGCATCCGTGCCGTGACCCTTGCCCGTAAGCGCGAGCGAGCCGCACAGCGTTATTTTAAATTTTGCCCGAGGGTACAGTTCTTTCAGCTTTAAAGCCGCCGCCTCCGGTCCCATACTGTGGGAGCTCGAAGGTCCTGCGCCTATTCTGTATAATTCTTTTAACGATTTCATATTCCCTTTATTCCACGCTTTCGAAACTTATAAAACTTGCCGTAGCCGAAGCTTTAACCTCTTCATCGCCGCGCAGAGCGGTAATCTCCACCGTATCGCCCGACCTGACCGACAGAATCGCGTCGTGGAAATTGTGCTCGCGGTTGATATCCATATCCTCGATAACTTTACCGCCGCGCGTGATTTTTATATGCTTTAAAACGTCGCCTCTGTTCAGTTTGTTGTAAAACGCCGACGACGAACTCTTCACCTGCACCTGCTCGCAAATTTCGGCAAAGCCGTTTTCGTTCAGCCCCGTGGAGTACATATCCGTCACGCTGACTTCGATACCGTGTTTAAATCTTTTGACTTTGCTTACGGAACTGCCCGCATTATCCAGCAAATTGCGCACGACGCGCTTTGTCGAAGCCGCGGTCAAGGCGTAGCCGAAGCCCGTTGCGTCCGACTTGCTCTTCGCGTTGACAAGCCCGACAAGCTCACTGCCAAGGTTGTAAAGTCCGCCGCCCGAGTTGCCCGAATTGATAGCCGCCGAGGTGCGCAGTACGCTGTAATTGTAGGCCTCCGACCTGATTGCCGTGCCGAGGTCAACCTGAATTGTTTCCAAATCCTTGGAAACGTATCCGACGTTTGCGCTCAGCTTCTGACTGTTGGCGTTGCCGATTGCATACACCGTTTCGCCGACGTACGTCTCCTCGGAAGCCGCCCACGAAGCCGCGTGCGCCTGCGACTTTTTGACGAGGTCGCTGCCAGTAACCTTTAAAACGGCAACGTCGTACGTCTTGCTCGCGGCGACGAGCGTTGCGGAAATCGCATTGTTTTTGTAGGTGCTGTCGTACTCGCTCTCCGAGCCGTACAGCCAGACGTAAATATTGTTGGAATAGCCGTTGTTAGCCGTATATCTCGCCTTTGCCGAATACACGACGTGACAGTTTGTCACTACCGTCATATTGCCGCTCGATTTATCGATATCGATAATCACGCCCGAGCCGCTGTAAGCCGCCGTGGTTCCGCTCTCGTTGAACTGCGACTGTATAGATACGGACGAAAGGAGCGAATTGTTTATCGCCGTCTGCAAAGTCACGGCGTTTTCCACCTCGTCGGGGTTGTAAGAAAGGTACTCCCTCAAAAACTCGTTAAAGGTCATATCGGAGTTGCCGCTCTCCGCCTTTGCCGCCGCGTAAATATCGTAGATATTCAGATCCTTGCCGTCTACGCCGTCGCGCGGAGCAGCGGTATTGCCGGTTATCAGACTGCAACCGCCGAACGCCGCCGATACCCCGAGAGTAAGCGCAACGCTTACCGTGGCGATAACCGCTTTCAAACTTCTCTTTTTCATTATACTTTCCTATATCAGATTTCCACGCCGTTTTTAACAAGAAGGGCGCGCGCCGTATCCACGCTGTCGGTGCCCGTCATATTTTTCACGGGCGCAAACTCTTTATCTCTTTCCACTTCCACCCCGAGGCAGCTGCCCATAAGCTTGACGATATCCACGGCAAGCAGTTCGGGTTTATAAGCGTTTGGCTCTTCGGGCACGAATTGCTTTCCGTCAATAATATGCTTCACTTTTTTAACCGCAAGGTGATAGGGCAGTCTGTTTGCGCTCACCCCGTCGAGTATTTTAACGTTGAACAGATAGTTGAGCGTAACGCCGTAGCAGTATAAAAGCCCGCCGTCCGCGCCTTTTTCGGTCTTCTTTTCGGGCGGCATTTCGAAGTACTCCACGACGGAAGGCAGACCGTTCTCCTTACAGAGCACGCCCACCTTTTCCTCGGCGCTTGCCTTTCTTACCACCTTGCCCGAACACGCAAGCCCGCTATCTAAGGTCGCGCCTATAAACACGGGATCGCATATTCTCTGCAAAACGTTGTCTACCCCGTACACGTTGAGCCATTCGATGCCCTCGCTTGCAAGTATACTGCCGCATTCAGCCTCTTTGAGCGAAACGTACCACCCGCCGTTGCCGTTGGGCGCAAGCACGGGCTTATGCTTTTCTTCGAGCAGAATTTTTCCGTCGAAGGAGAACGCGGGCGCAGTCTTCTGCACATAGAAGTGAATTTTAGTGCAGTCGTACCCGAAATAATTCTTCTCTTTGAAAAACGCGCGGGTTGGCGCGTCGTTCAGATCGCTCGTCATTACGAAAAGGTGCGGATATACCCCCGCCTTTTCCACCACTTTTTTAAGATTATTCATCTGGCACGCAAATATAGAAAGCTCTTTATTTACGCCGATATTGAACGTGCCCTTGGGCGCGTCCAGCCCGAGGCGCGTACCCTGTCCGCCCGCAAGCAGAACGGCGGCAACCTTGCCCGCCCTTATAGCCTGCAAGCCTTTTTCTTCGTATTCGGCTCTGCGCGCGTCGACCTTCGCAAGTGAAAGCGCGTCGGCGGGCGAAAGCTCACCCACCCTTCTTTCGGCGTGAAAGTTCATACCCGAAAGCGACTCGAAATCGATACCTTCGATTGCCGTCAACAACTCCTGACGCGCGCGCTCGTCAAGCTCGCCGTAGTAATCGAGAAGCTGAGTCTGACCGTATTTTTCAAGCAGCATTTTAGCCGCGCTTAAATTCATATTCTTCCCCCGTGGCGTAATATAACCGCCGCTAAACATTATAATATATATGTAAGGTTATGTCAAACCATAAATTAAATTTACGATATTGACATTTTATGCAAAAAGTAATATAATCAAGTTTACCATAGGAGGGGTTATATATGTTTTGTCCCGTATGCGGAGAAAAACTTGCGCTGTTCGTGCACAATCAGGAGGGGCTCGTACCCTTCTGCAAGCACTGCGAAGAGTTCCGCTTTCCGCAATATAATACTGCGGTATCTATGGTCGTACTGAACAGGGAAAAAGATAAAATTCTGCTTGCCAAGCACAAGGGACAGGACGATTTTATTCTGTTTGCGGGTTACGTTAAAAAGGGCGAAACGGCGGAAAAGACGGTAACGCGCGAATTCCGCGAAGAGACGCGGCTCAACGTTGTCAAGTACAAGTATATGTCCAGCCGCTACCACGAACCGCGCAACGTTCTGATGCTCAACTTTATGGTTATTGCCGAAAACGGCGAAATAGTTCTCGATAAGAGCGAGCTTGACGAAGCCGTATGGTTCGACTTCGACGGCGCACTGCAAGCCGTAAGAAAGGATTCCATTGCCGAGGCGTTTTTAAAGAACGCAATAGCCGAACTTAAAAGCGTAAAATAATGCACGCGGCGCGCGAATTTCATTCGCGCGCCGCTTTTAAGTTTTATTTAATTCTCTTCCCCTTTTACCGATACGGTAATCTTTGAGGAAATGCCCTCGGCAAGCTTTAAGGTTATTTCGTAATCGCCTACCATCTTTATGGGATTGGCAATTACGATTTTCTTTTTATCCACTTCGTATCCCGCCGCCTTTAAGCTGTCGGATATATCCTGCGCGGTAACCGAGCCGAACACCTTGCCGTTTGCGCCGACCCTTATATTTACCGTGAACTTCTTGTCCTTAATCTCGTCCGCGAGCGCTTTCATAGCCTTTAATTCTTCGCGCTTGTGATATTCGTCGGCGCTCTTGCGCTGGTTGCGCTCGTTAATCTTCGTAGCCGTAGCCGCCTCCGCAAGCCCCTTTTTTATAAGGAAATTGCGGGCGTAGCCCTCGTTGACTTCGAGCAAATCGCCCTTCTTGCCCTGACCCTTTACGTCCTGTAATAAAATGATTTTCATAGCGTACTCCTTTTCATATATTTTACCCGCAACGCGCACTTTTGTCAATAGCCGCGCATAATTTGCCCGCGCTCCGTGCACAATAATTTTACGGAGGTAAACATATGGAAACTATCAATTTCGGCATTGCTTGCGACGTATCCAACTGCAAGTATAACCACAACGGCTGCAACTGCACGCTCGACAAAATCCACGTAGGCTGCACTTGCGAAAGCGATCATTGCACTTGCTGTGAAAGCTTCTCCGATAAAGTTTAATCTGAAAACTTAAAAAACGCGGCGCAGACTTTTCCAAGTCTGCGCCGCGTTTACCGTTTATATTTAATCTTTAAACCACGACCTTATAGGCAGTCCCGAGAACGCCGAAGCCATAGGGTTGCAGGCATAAATAGCGTCGCCGATGCAGGCGCGGCTCGCGTAGCTCGTAAGCTTTGCCATAAACGCTAAGTCGTACAGAGTGTACGCAATACCGCCGAACACTATTAAAACCATCGTCACGACGACGCAGGAGATAAGCGCGCCAAGCACTCCGTCCACAGCCTTGAAAATCTTGTTCTCGCGAAATTTCTCAATGACCTTGGGCAGAAAGATTGCCACGAGAATGATAATTATCAGCGACAGCGCAAAGATCAATACCGCAATAAATCCCTTTGCCAGCCCGTCCGCCGCGCCGCCGAGCGTGCCCGAAACGCCCGAAAGCATTCCGTTCTTCAACGCTTCCACCGCGCCCGCACACGCCTCGCTCGAAGCAATCGACCAGGAAGCCGCGCCGCAACCTACGACCAGTCCCAGAACGACCAGGGTGCTTAAAGCCGTACTTACGCCGCCGCGATAGCCTATTCTTATGCTCAGCGACAGTGCGCAGACGATAAGTAAATCCAACGCGATATCCGTACCGAGTCCCTTCCAGTTGGACGAGGAAAGGGGACCG
Organism: uncultured Clostridia bacterium; assembly: GCA_947174955.1. Lineage (GTDB taxonomy): Bacteria > Bacillota > Clostridia > Christensenellales > Borkfalkiaceae > Coproplasma. The sequence continues at coordinate 5,909 of CAMWKX010000017.1, forward strand.
GAAAACGCGCTTTGCAAACCGCTTATGTTCGATAAATCGGCAAACAGCAGAATGAAAACGATTATCGCGCCTATACCGATAAGCGCGTTTATTCCGCCGTTTATCGCGCCGAAAATGGTATCGAGAACGCCCCAGACGCCCGCCGAATCCTTGACCTTCTTCAATTTGCGCAGCTGCTTTCTGTACTCGCGCTTATCGTCGTTGTCCACGGCGCATAAAATGAGTTCGTCAAGCTCTGCCCTCTTATCGTAATTTTTATACTCCGAAAGCTTTTTACGCGCCGCCACCGCTTTTGCAAGCAACTTTTGCAGCGCCAGAAGAACAGCGGAAATGACCAGCAACACGATTACCGCGGTCAAAATCACCGCAATACCGTATCCGCTCGATTTCTTATCGACAGACGTGCCTATCATTCTTTCGAATAGAATTGCGATAAGCACGGTAACTCCCCAGAAGGAAGTCTTGCCGAATTTTCGGAAAAAGCCCGCCACCGCGCCGGCAGCCGTACCGACGATGAGCGCCACTATTAATAATGCCGACATTTGTTTTGTTACCTTACTTGTTAAAATTGTCTTTGAGCGAAACGATTTCGGACAGCCTTACCTTGCCGCCGTCGCCAGCGCAAACCTTGTAATATCCCGTGCGCATAAGCTGGAAGCTCTTGCCCGCGCTCTCCGCCGCGTACGGCTCCACCTTGCCCGCGCAAACCTTTATACTGTCGGGATTGAGCCTTTCCGCATAGTCCTGGTCGGGGTATTCCTCGTCCTTTAAAAGGGGCTTGTAGGTGACGAACTCGGCGTCCTTGCCGTACTTGGCGTCAACCCACTGAATTACGCCCTTCGCCTTGACCTCGCTCTTGACCTCGCTGCCCGAACGCGTTTCGGGGAAGTAGGTGCAAAGTATTTCCTTTACCTCGCCGTTTTCGTCTGTAACGACGTCGTCGCAACGCACGATATACGCCGCTTTGAGCCGCACATATCCCCCTTTGAACAGCCTTTTGAACTTGGGCGGGGGCACGAGCGCGAAGTCGGATTTATCGATATAAACGCTACCCGTAAACTTGACGGGGCGGGTTGCGCCGCTTCCGTCCGTGGGGTTGATTTCGAAATCGAGCTCCTCTTCGCCAGAATAGTTGGTTATCGTAAGCTTAACGGGGTCGGTGACCGCCATAGCCCTTTCCGCCGTCGTGTTGAGCTCGTCGCGTATGCACTCGTCGAGCTGCGCGATATTTACAACGCCGTAGTTCTTTGCAACGCCGACGTCCGCGCAGAATTTTCTGAGAGCCATAGGCGGCACGCCGCGGTTTTTCAAACCCATAAGCGTGGGCATTCTGGGGTCGTCCCAGCCCGAAACGAAGCCCTCGTCCACAAGCTTTTTAAGGTAGCGTTTGGACATAAGCGTGTTGGTTATGTTCAGCCGCGCGAACTCTATCTGACGGGGCACGGGCTGAGCAAAGCCCGCCTTTTCGATTACCCAGTCGTATAAGGGGCGGTGGTTTTCGAATTCCAAAGAGCACAGCGAATGAGTTATTCCTTCCAACGCATCGGACACGGGGTGCGCGAAGTCGTACATAGGATATATGCACCACTTGTCCCCCTGACGGTAATGCGGCACGTGCGCTATGCGGTAAATTACGGGGTCGCGCATATTGATGTTGGGCGACGACATATCTATCTTTGCCCTCAAAACCTTTGCGCCGTCGGGATATTTTCCGTCGCGCATCTCGCGGAAGAGTTTTAAGTTTTCTTCCACACTGCGGTTGCGGTAGGGGCTTTCCTTGCCCGCCTCGGTCAGAGTGCCGCGCGTGACGGTTATTTCGTCGGCGGACAAATCGCAGACGTACGCGTTGCCGTCAATAATGTATTTCTCGGCAATCTCGTACAGCTTGTCGTAGTAGTCGGAAGCGAAAAAGAGGTTGTCGTACTCGAAGCCCAGCCACTTGACCGCGTCGATAATCGAATTTACGTACTCGTAATCTTCCTTGGCGGGGTTGGTATCGTCCATTCTGAGATTGATTTTGCCGTCGTACTTTTCCTTAACGCCGAAATTTATGCACAGAGCTTTTACGTGACCAATGTGCAGATAGCCGTTGGGCTCGGGCGGGAAGCGCACGATTATTTTGTTGCCGCGCTCTTCGTACTTACCGCTCGCTAAATCCTCGTTGATATACTGTTCTATAAAGTTTGTTGCCTCGGGAAGTTTCATAATTATTTACCTTTTTAATCTATTTAACCTAATATAGCCAACGCCTCTTTTGCTTCTTTAAGACCGAGGTCGGCAGCACTGCTCAGCCACGCTTTCGCCAAAACCACATCCCTCTCTACGCCCTGTCCGTTGCAGTAACAGACACCTATATTAAACTTAGCCAAAGCATTGTCTTGCACAGCGGCTTTTTTCCACCAATAAAGGGCTTTTACATAGTCCTGCGCAACTCCGTCGCCGGCATAATAACACGCCGCCAAATTGTGCTGAGCGTCAGCATCGCCTTGTTCGGCGGCCTTAGTGAACCAATATACCGCCTTAGCGTAATCGCGCGCAACCCCTTCGCCGTCCTTGTATCGTACTCCCAAATCGTTCTGAGCATCTTTATGCCCCTGTTCGGCGGCTTTTTCGTACCAATAAAACGCTTTTTTTAAGTCCTTCTTAACCCCTCTGCCGGAGAAGTAATATTTCGCTACTTGATACTGCGAGTCCGCATTACCTTGCTCCGCGGCTTTATTATACCAGAAGAACGCCTTTTCGAAATTCTTAGTAAAGCCGTCCGCACCGTCGTAGCAATAGCCCATATTGTGTTGTGCCTGCACGTGTCCCTGCTCCGCCGCCTTTTCGCAAAACCGAAGTGCTTTACCGCAATCCTTCACGACGCCCAATCCGAGAATGTAACACCGCCCCAAGCGGAAGTTAGCTTCAACGTGTCCCTGCTCCGCCGCCTTTTTATACAACCGCGTCGCCTTTTTATAGTCCTGCACAACGCCTTCGCCGAACTCGTAACAATAGCCCGCCATAAATTGAGCGTCGGCATCGCCCTGTTCCGCGGATTTATTTAACCACCGCGCCGCCTTTTTATAGTCCCTGACTACGCCCATACCGTGATAGTAGTAATAACCGCAATTATACTGTGCTGCGCAGTTGCCCTGCATAGCGGATTTTTCATACCATTGCAGAGCTTTTTTGAAATCCTTTTCAACGCCCTGCCCTTTCCCATAGCAAACGCCCAACCCATTCTGAGCTTCCGCGTGTCCCTGCTCCGCTGCCTTATGATACCAATAAGCTTTCTTTTCGTGGTCAACCCCCACGCCGTGACCATTTTCGTAACATTCACCCAACCGCCACTGCGCTTCATCATACCCCTGCTCTGCCGATTTCGTGTACAGCTCAACGGCTTTTGCCTTATCTTCCGGCACGCCGGTTGCAAACTGATAGCATTGTCCCAAATAATACTGAGCCTTGGCGTACCCCTGTTCGGCGGACTTTGTATACCAATACACTGCCTTTTCAAGGTCTTTTTCTACGCCGTCGCCGTTTTCGTACATTGAGCCTAAGCTGCACTGCGACTTTTTCAGACCGCTTTCCGCCGCCTTTTCATAGAGCTTTGCCGCTTTTGCATAGTCTTGCTCTACCGCGAGGCCTTCGGCGTAACAGTAAGCCAGATTGCCATACGCATAAACGTTACCCTGCGCCGAAGCCTTTTCAAACCAATACACGGCTTTTCGGTAATCTTTCTCTACGCCTTCGCCGATAAAATAATACCAGCCCAAATTGTTTTGCTTCGACGCGTCGCCGCCTTCCGCCTCCTGTATAAGAACGGACAATCCGTCCTGTGAATTTTCGGCGTTTTCGTTAACCTTTTGCAAGAGGTCGTTATTGCAATTCCGCAAATCTTCCGTTTTATCTTCTTCAACCTGTTCGGCGGGTTCGACAACTTCCGACGGTTTTTCCACGACAAGCTCTTTGCCGACAGACACCACGGGCTCTATGGAAAGCTCTCTGCGCTCCTTTTCCGTAAGGCTGTACTTTTTGAGCAACCTCTCAAACTTTTGCGCTCTGTTCAAATCGGCTTCGACGCCGTAGCCGTTTTTATAGCTCTTTACCAAAGCGATAATCGCACTCTTATAGCCCTGCTCCGCCGACTTGTGAAACCATACAATCGACTTATCGTATTCTTTATTTTTAAAATATATCTCTCCGAGATAATACTGCCCTTCTGCGTCCCCGCGTTCCGCCGCCTCCGCAAACCACTTTAACGCTTTTTCGCCGTTCTTTCTTACAGTCAACGTTCTTCCGGCCGTCGTGCCCCTGAGTTCACCCGAATAATACGCCCGCGCCAATATTAACTGAGCGGTAACGTTATTTTGTTTTGCGGCTTTTTCAAACCAGTAAACGGTTTTGTTTGCGTCCTTGATATCTTTGAAGAAAACCTCGGCAACGTCTAACTGAGCGTTTAAATTTCCGTTTTCCCCTGCCTTTTCATACCAGAAAACCGCTTTATCGAGGTCGGCTTTAACACCCTCGCCGCGTTCGTAGCTTTTACCCAGACTTCTCTGCGCCGCGACGTCGCCGCTATCTGCGGCTTTCTTATACCAATAAAACGACTTGTCGAATTTCATTACCATATGGTAATGGTTGCCCAGCTTATTCTGTGCGCTCGCGTCGCCGTTTTCGGCAAACTTTTCGTACCAGAACAGGGCATTCTTCACGTCCTTCTCAACGCCGTCGCCACGGTAATATTTTTTTGCAAGAGCAAACTGCGCCTTCGCGTCGCCGCGGTTTGCTTTCGCCGTAAGCTCTTTGAGTATTTTTTTATCCGACTTGGGCGGCTTAAAGCCTATGCTTCTTAAAAGCTCAGCCGAAGGTTCGTTGCCGTTCCTGTAACATCTTTCCAGGTCGTAATAGGCGTTTGCAAGGTTTCTATCCTTCTTGACGCCGAAGCCGTTACTGTAGCAGTAGCCCAGTTGAAAGCACGCGTTGACGTGCTTTTGTTTCACCGCCTTGGCAAACCAGAAGACCGCCTTTTTATAGTCCTGCTTTACGTCCGCTCCGCGGTAATAATTAAAGCCCACCCTGTACATAGCTTCCGCGTCGCCGCCCTTGGCTTTTTTTAAAAGCTCTTTAAATAATCTGCGCGCGATAGCCGACGAATCCGAATTAGCAGCCATATCTCTTTACGACAGTCCCGTGATTTTACCGTTTCCGTCTATGTCGATATGCTCGGCGCAGGGCACTTTGCCAAGACCGGGCATAAGCATTATACTGCCAGCTATCGCCACGATAAAGCCCGCGCCGCCGCGGTACTCGATGTCGCGCACGTAAATTTTAAAGCCCTTGGGCGCCGCTAACAATGCGGGATTATCCGACAGCGAATACTGCGTTTTTGCGATAATTACGGGCAAGCCATTGTCCAAACCCTTGGCTTCCAGCGAAGCAATCTTCTCTTCGGCAAGCGGCGAATACTCCGCGCCGTCACCGCCGTAAACGTTCTTTACTACGCCCTCTATTTTTCCCTTTACGCTATCGTTTAAATCGTACGAGAAGTGCAGTTCGCTCTCTTCGCCGCAAGCGGAAATTACCGCCTCGGCAAGCTCCTTGCCGCCCTCGCCGCCCTTTAAAAAGACGTCGGTAAACACAGCCTTTACGCCGACTTCTTCGCACGCGTCCATAACCGTTCCTATCTCCGCGGGCGTGTCGGTAAAGAACCTGTTCATAGCCACTACGACAGGCTTTTTATATACGTTTTTCATATTGTCGACGTGCTTCAAAAGATTGGGCAAGCCCGCTTTCAAAGCCGTGATATTCTCTTCCGTCAGCGTGGTCTTGTCCGCCCCGCCGTGCAGCTTTAACGCCTTGACCGTAGCCACAACCACCACGCAGTCGGGCTGAATACCCGCGATACGGCACTTGGCGTCGAGGAATTTTTCAGCGCCCAAGTCCGCGCCGAAGCCCGCCTCGGTCACCGCGTAATCGGCAAGCGACATTGCAGCTAAGGTCGCCCTCACAGAGTTACAGCCGTGCGCGATATTCGCAAAAGGTCCGCCGTGAACAATCGCGGGCGTACCCTCCAAAGTCTGTACTAAATTGGGGTTAATCGCGTCCTTCAAAAGGGTCGCCATTGCGCCCTCCGCTTTGAGTTGACGGGCATATATGTACTCTCCAACCGAGTTTTCGCCCACAACTATGTTGCCCAGACGCTTCTTTAAGTCGGCTATATCTTTGGCAAGACAGAGGATAGCCATAACCTCGCTCGCGGCGGTTATGGAAAAGCCTTCCTTGCGCGAATAGCTCTCGCAGCCCTTCATATTGCCCGCGGGGCAGTCGAGGGTGATATCGCGAAGTGCGCGGTCATTCATATCCATACAGCGGTGGAAATGCACCGTCTTGATATCGAGCGCGTTGCCGCGGAAAATGTGATTGTCTATCATCGCGCAAAGAAGGTTGTTCGCCGCGGTTATCGCGTGCAAATCGCCGGTGAAGTGCAGGTTGATATCCGCCATAGGCACGACCTGCGCGTAGCCGCCTCCCGCTGCGCCGCCCTTAATTCCGAACACGGGACCGAGCGACGGTTCGCGCAATGCGAGGCACACCTTTTTGTCAAGCTTTGCCATACCGTCGGCAAGACCGATTGATACCGTAGTCTTGCCCTCGCCGCTCGCCGTGGGGTTGATGGCGGTTACCAGAACGAGTTTTGCCTTGGGCTTTAACTCGGGCAGATTGAGCTTTGCCTTGTACTTGCCGTACAGTTCCAGTCCGTCCTCGTCAAGACCGAGTTTTGCCGCAATCACGCGGACGTCTTTGAGTTTTGCGCTCTCTGCGATTTCGATGTCACTAAGCATATCTACTTAACGCTCCCGAAAGTTATTTGTAATACAGAGTAATTATATCACGCCCGCGCGTAAATGTATATAATTTGAGCGGAAAAAATTAAAATTTACTTACGGTAAACTTGACTTTTTTTGCGCGTGAGCATAAACTTATAACGAATTAGCATTAAGGAGCATATCTATGGCAGACAAGAGAAAAGTAACGCAGGACAAGCTGGTTGCCCTCTGCAAGAACAGGGGCTTTATCTTCCCCGGCAGCGAAATTTACGGCGGACTTGCCAACACGTGGGACTACGGTCCCCTCGGCGTAGAGTTCAAGAACAACGTTAAAAAGGCGTGGTGGAAAAAGTTCGTTCAGGAAAACACGTTGAATACGGGGCTTGACTGCGCGATATTGATGAACACACGCACCTGGAAGGCGTCCGGTCATCTCGGCGGCTTTTCCGACCCTTTGATGGACTGTAAAAACTGCAAGACCCGCCACCGCGCGGACAACCTCGTCGAGGCGTACTGCCAAAAGCACGGACTTGACGTAAAGGTCGAAGCTATGGACAACGACGCTTTGGAAAGCTTTATCACCGAAAAGCAAATCGTCTGCCCCGCGTGCGGCAAGAGCGATTTCACCCCTATCCGTAAATTCAACCTTATGTTCAAGACGTTCCAGGGCGTTACCGAGGACAGCGTTAACACCGTGTACCTCCGTCCCGAAACGGCGCAGGGCATTTTCGTCAACTTCAAAAACGTACAGAGGGCGAGCCGTATGCGCGTGCCCTTCGGCATAGGACAGATAGGCAAGTCGTTCAGAAACGAAATCACGCCCGGCAACTTTATTTTCCGCGTGCGCGAGTTCGAACAGATGGAGCTTGAATTTTTCTGCAAGCCGGGCACAGACCTCGAATGGTTCAACTACTGGAAAAATTACTGCAAAGACTTCCTTCTCTCTCTCGGTATGAAAGAGGAAAACCTGCGCCTCCGCGACCACTCGGCGGAAGAGCTTTGCTTCTATTCCAAGGCTACTACCGACTTCGAGTACAACTTCGCGTTCGGTTGGGGCGAGCTTTGGGGCGTTGCCGACAGAACCGACTACGACCTCACCCAGCACCAGACCGAGAGCGGCGAAAGTATGGAATACACCGACC